>CAMWJT010000033.1 GCA_947174625.1 uncultured Ruminococcus sp. | reverse complement strand
AAATAAAATGATTCCGGCAGATCTGCATACTCAGATTTGCCGGAATTTTAATTTTAAATTTTTAAAAAATGACTGCGCCCCCCGGTGTTTCTACGGGTGCTACACCAAGAAGATAATCCGTCCCGATTATGTATTCTGTCAATGTCGTGATTGTCGTACTGGCGGCAAGTTCCGGTGTGTTGCTGTTCTGACTCAGATGCCCTAATAACAGTCGGGTTGTCCCCGTCCGGATCAAATAATCTGAAAAATCCGCACAGTCCTGATTGGACAAATGTCCCTGATCGGAACTGATTCTCTGCTTTAACGGATAGGGGTATCCTCCCTGCCATAACAAATCCGGTTCATAGTTGGATTCTAACAAAATCATGTCACACCCCGTGAGAGCATCCCGGACTTCCGGTGTGACAATCCCCAGATCCGTGCAGACTGCACAGGATTTGTCATCACTCGTATGAATCCGGTAGCCACAACTGCCCGGTTCATCATGAATGGTCGGGAATGCCCGGACTTCACAGTCACCGCAGACAATGCAGGAAGCCGGATTTTCCCGGAGATCCATCCGAATCAGCTCCGTTCCCGGTGAGAGATACTGATCTCCGGCATGCGTTAAAAATTCCAGCGTTTCGGATGTCCCATAAACCGGAACTTTTAATTTCCGGACAAGTGCTTTCAGTCCCTTGATATGATCGCTGTGCGTATGTGTCACAAAAATACCCTGAATGCAATCCGTTCTGATGTCATTGCAGGACAGGGCACTCAGGATCTTTTTACAGCTTGCGCCGGCATCAACCAAAATGCCGGCTTGAGAATTGCCAATATAGGATGCGTTCGCCTGGCTGGAGCTGAACAACGGATAAAATTTTGCCATCCGGAATATCACATCTCCTGATTTTAAAATAATTTAAATTTAATAATTTTAAATTTTCTGAATTTCTGCACCAATGCCACGCAGTTTGGATGCAATGTCCATATAACCACGTTCAATATGATGGATTTCTGTGATTTCTGTCCGTCCCTCTGCCATCAGTCCGGCAATGATCATTGCCGCCCCGGCACGCAGATCACAGGCATTGACACATGTGCCTTTTAAGATATTATGCCCATTGCCATGGACAACAGCGCCGTTCTGCGTAATATCAATCACAGCTCCCATTTTTCTTAATTCATTGACATACCGGAAACGGTCTTCCCAGACATTTTCAATAATACTGCTCTGTCCGTTTGCAATTGTCAGGAGCGTTGCCATCTGCGGCTGCATGTCTGTCGGATAACCCGGATAAGGCTCTGTCCGGATGTTTGTTGACGTGAATTTCTGATCCGGATTGACAAAAACCCGTACGGCTTCTTCGTCGTCCAGTTCTTCGACCGTTGCACCACATTCCCGGAGTTTCTCTGAGATCGCCTCCAGATGCTTCGGAATCACACCACGAATCAGCACGTCACCTCTCGTAGCGGCCGTTGCAATCATGAACGTACCGGCTTCAATCTGATCCGGAACGACAGAATAACGATATTCCACAGATTCTGAACCTTCTCCGGCATGACCGCTGAGCTTTTCTGCACCACGGATTTTAATCACGTCCGTGCCTGCACCCTTGATGTGTGCGCCCATGTAATTCAGAAAATTCGCAAGATCCACAACATGCGGTTCTTTGGCGGCATTCTCAATAATAGTGATTCCCGGTGCTTTCACAGCCGCAAGAATCGCATTCATCGTAGCACCCACCGAGACCACATCCATGCTGATTGTTCCACCATGAAGCCGATCTGCATGCAATTCTACAATATCGGACTGCTGGTCTTCAATCAACTGTCTTGCACCGAGGATCTCAAATGCTTTCAGATGCTGATCAATGGGTCTTGCACCGAGGGGACAACCGCCTGGCATGGCAGCACGGGCATTCCGGCATCTGCCTAACAATGCACCCAGAAAATAATAAGATGCCCGCATTTTTTTGGCTTCTTTGTAAGGCACATAAAAATCCGTCACATTCCGGCAGG
Organism: uncultured Ruminococcus sp.; assembly: GCA_947174625.1. Lineage (GTDB taxonomy): Bacteria > Bacillota > Clostridia > Oscillospirales > Ruminococcaceae > UBA3855. Next base: position 7,437 of record CAMWJT010000033.1, on the reverse strand, counting down.
AAATCCGGAATGTATTTTTAGCAAGCGCCCGGACTTCTGCCCCAAGTCCTTTGAGAACTTTCAGGCAGATCCTGACATCACTAATATCAGGAACATTTTCGATAATGCAGGGAACATCCAGCAGCAATGTTGCCGGAAGAATAGCGACAACGGAATTTTTCGCACCGCTGACCGTAATTTCTCCTTTCAGCGGATGACCGCCATGAATGACAAATTTCTCCAAATTCTTCTCTCCTCTGTTCTGCGCCGCAGGATCCCCAGGGCGCATGTGATTCCGGTCTGAATTCTGATACAATTCAGAATCTGAAAATTTTTTCTGCTCAGCGAATCTGACAGCAATCATAATTTATTCTACACTCAACTTTCTGACTTTTGATTTCTGATTTCTGATTATGATATTATAACTATTATACAACAGAATCCGGAATTTGTAAAGTCCTGAAACAAAATTTATCAGGTATTCAGGAAAATTGATCATAAATATTCTGTACCGGAATCAAATATTAAGATATATTTAATAAAAAAAAATTAAAATTTATTCGGGAATATACTCTGCAATCCGGATTGAATAAATTAAAATATCTTCTTCAGGAGGGGTGTAGCCCTGGGGATTTTCCTCCTGGAGCTGTGCCGAACTGATCGCTTCTATCACATCAAGACCCTGGTAGACCTGACCGAAGACGGTCATATGCTGTGCAAAATTCGGCACACCGCCTTTTTCGATAAACAAATTGGCAAGTTCCTCACTGCCGGATGCTTCCCGGAACTGTTCCAGAAATTCCGGATCTGAAAAATCCACAGAATTCAGAATCATGAAACGGCTCCCGGTATAGTAAGTCTCTGTTTTGAAAAGCCGTTTTGTAAAACTGGTATCAGATGCCGTATTGATGGCACACAGTGCGCCCCGGAACGTCCAGAGATTCTGGTGAATTTCCTGCGGAAGACGTTCCTGCGCTTCGGGTGTATTCTCCGGGAGTGATCCGAGATTGTCGGTACTGCCGGCGGCAAAATAGACATCATTTTTGGCTTCAAATACATAAGTATGATCATAATAGCCTTCCTGCGCCAAACGGACGAACTGTGCCACTGTCTGGGGAGCATATTCCGGATAGAGAACGGCACGGATTTCACCGAGGGACGTATCAATGACAGCAATCTGCGAATGTTCGGGGATTTCCTGATTCTGGACAAATTCCAGTGTGTCCATATCAATATAACGATAGCCCTGATTGGACAGCATCGTTACCAGATAGAACACAATAAAACTGATGACGGATATGCCAATCAGGAATATGCCGAGCCGGGAAAGATTCCGGCTTTTTTTTGTCTGCAATCTACTCATAGTTTTTAATTATTAATTTTTAATTATTATAATTTCTGAATCTCCACGCCCTGACGTGTTTCTTTGACAGCATAGCCAAGATTCCGGATTTCTTCCCGGATTCTGTCTGCCTCGGCGAAATTTTTCTGTTTTCTCGCCTCTGCTCTCTGTTCCACCAGTTTCAGAATCTCTTCCGGGATTTTTTCAGATTCTGTTTCGGCTCTCTCATAAAGCAAGCCTAATACAGAATTTAACGCTTCAAACAGATGCAATCCTGCCTGTAACTGTTCTTTTGATGTCTCCGGATTCGATGCCATAATGTTCAGCTCCCGGACAAGTCCGAACACAGCAGATAATGCGTCCGCCGTATTCAGATCATCTTCCAAAGCCGTGATAAATTGATTTTGATAATTCTCAAATACTGCCCCTGCCTGATTCTCCCCGGACTGCGCCTTTGCAATCGCTCTCCGGATTGTCGAACGGCATTCATAGAGACGATCCAGGGACGCTTTGCATGCGTCAAGCAGTTCTTTTGTATAATTCATGGGCGCTCTGTACTGTGCCTGAATCATCAGATAACGGATCACTTCATAGCCATATGCTTTGGCAATATCCCGGACAAGCAAAAAATTCCCCTCAGATTTGGACATTTTCTTGTTATCAATATTGATATGTCCGTTGTGCATCCAGTAACGGGAGAATACTACGCCGTTTGCGGCTTCTGACTGCGCAATTTCATTTTCATGATGCGGAAAAATCAGATCATGACCGCCACAGTGCAGATCAATCGTATCACCCAGACAATCTTTTGCCATGCAAGAACATTCAATATGCCATCCCGGACGACCCGTTCCCCAGGGAGAATCCCAATGCTGTTCTGTTTCAGGACAACCCTTCCAGAGTGCAAAATCTAAGGCATCTTCTTTCAGATCGTTGATCTCTACTCTGGCACCGGCTTGCAGATCATCAAGCGATTGATTAGACAGTTTGCCGTAATCCTGGAATTTTCTTGTCCGGTAATAGACATCATTCCCGGACTGGTACGCATAACCCTTATCAATCAATACTTGAATAAAATCAATAATTTTATCTATATATTGCGAGACTCTGGGATGTACCGTCGCCGGAAGGACGTTCAGTCCCTGTGCGTCTTTCTGATATTCCTGAATATATTTTTCCGCACATGCTTCCGGTGTGATCTGTTCCAAGCCTGCCTGCTTGATAATTTTATCATTGACATCCGTGTAATTCTGGACAAACTTCACCTGATACCCCCGGTATTCTAAAAATCTCCGGAACACATCAAAAACGCAGACCGGTCTTGCATTCCCGATATGAATATAATTATACACCGTAGGACCACAGACATAGACATTCACCTGCCCTGGTGTGATCGTTTTCAATTCTTCTTTCTGATTGGTCAATGTATTAAAAATCTGTATCATAATAAAAACCTCCGCAAAAAAAAAATGCCTTGTTTTAATTATACAAAAAAAGCAAAAACTTGTCAAGTCCAAAATGAATGATTATCCCGGAAAATATAATTTTACACATGTCCCTTCCTGTTCCTTGCTTTCCAGGACAATTCTTGCATGATGGATTGCCATGCCGTGCTTGACAATCGACAAGCCTAATCCTGTCCCGCCAACTTCTTTCGAGTGACTTTTGTTGACCCGGTAGAACCGTTCAAAAATGCGTTCCTGATCCTGCTCCGGGATGCCAATCCCATTGTCTGCAATCTCTACCAGGACTTCAGAATTTTCCCGTTCCCGACCAATCCGGATTCTGACAAATCCCCCCGGCTGATTATATTTAATCGCATTATCACAGATATTATAAATAATCTCGTCAATTAAATTCGCAATGCCCATAATCCGGATTTCTGCTTCTTCACTGTAACAAGAAATCGTCACGCCCAGTTTTCCGGCATTTAATAATAATCTTTCCCGGATGCCTGCACAGACGGCACATAAATCAATTTCCTCCCGCTGATTCTGGATTTCAAAACTGCCACTCTCTAACTTAGATAATTTTAAAATATCATTTACTAAGACAATCATGCGCTGTGCTTCTTTATAGATATTATCTGCAAAATGCGAAATATCTTTCTCCTGCACATAACCGTCCCGGATGATTTCTGCAAAGCCGGAGATAGATGTCAACGGTGTTTTCAGTTCATGAGAGACATTCGCTGTGAATTCTCTTCGGATGGCATCTTGCTTTTTATGTTCTTCCTGGAGCTGATCCATCTGCCTGTGGATCTGCTGATTCTGAACGATCAGCCGTCGGACGAATGGTTTCATTTCATCGTAAATATTCCGGTCGTCCGGATTTTCCGGGACAAGATGATTAATCGGCTTCATGATCGTATTTGTGCTGAAAAATGCCAGCAGGACAGATAAAATAATCATAAAAAACACAATGGCAGCCATCGGGCTGAGCATCCGGAACAACAAAATCCAAATCGTATCTTTTTCCGCCGAAACACGCAGAATAATTTCCGGATCTCCAGATTTCACGGCATAATTCACCGTCTTTTCCAAGAGTGATTCTGAATAGCGTTCACAACTCCCCTGCCCGTCCTGGAGCGCCTGCTGAAATTCGATCCGGTCGCTGTGATTGGGCAGTTCCTGCGCCGGTACAACAGAATCATACAGTACACTGCCATCCGGTGCAATGATCGTAATTCTGGTATTCTCGCCCTGTCCGGAAATATTCGTGTCCTGAAAAAATTCCCATCCATTCTGTGTCGCAATTGCCGAAAGATACAGCGCTTTGTCCCGGAGTTCTGATAAATTGCGCCGGGCAAGATAAGAATTCCAGACATAGAAAATTAATCCGAAACTCATCAGAAATATAATCATGCAGGCAGTAAAAATCTGCTTTGTCAATTGTGATCTCATATCTGAAAATTCTCCTGTTCCGGATCGGGTTTTTCCTGGATCTTGTAACCGACACCCCGGATGGTCCGGATGTACCCTCCTGCTTCGCCGAGTTTCTGCCGGAGTGTCCGGATGTGGACATCTACAGTCCGGTTTTCGCCGTCGAAATGATACCCCCAGACGCTGTTTAAAAACTGTTCTCTTGTGAGGACAATTTCTTTATTTTTCAACAATAAACATAACATATCAAATTCCTTCAGTGTCAGCGTGATATTTTTATGATTGACCTGGACAATATGCCGTTTGGGACTGACATAAAGCATACCGAGCGTATAGGACGGATCTTCTTCCTGTGCCGGATCGGGTTTCTGGATTCTCCGCAGGAGCGCACGGACACGGGCAATCAGCTCCATCATGCCGAACGGTTTGGGCAGATAGTCATCTGCACCGGCATCCAGACCGATGACTTTTTCATATTCACTGGCTTTCGCTGTGAGCATCATCACAGGAATCCGGCTTGTTTCCGAATGATTTCTTAATTTCCGCAGGATCGTAAGCCCGTCTTCTTCCGGGAGCATAATATCTAACAAGATCAGCTCCGGGATTTCCTGCTCCAGAGCGCTCCAGAACAGCGACGGTCTGTCAAATCCCTTTGCCTGCATCCCGGCACTGCCAAGCGTATAGACTACCAGTTCCCGGATGCTGTCGTCATCTTCCACGAGATAGATCATAAAAAATTCTCCGTATTAAATATAATTATAATTTTGTATAAGCATCATTCAGATATTTCTTCAGACTTTGACAGATTTCTGCCATCCGGATACAGTCCTGGGACGTCATTTCATCCACAGAATAATTTTTTCGTTTTGAATCATAAAACGGGTATCTTGTAGAATTGTACAATCTGGAAAACCGGATATTCCGGAAAATAATTTCTTTGATCTGGTGTTCCATCTGGAAACGGAGAACTTCCTGACCGCCTGCCATGATCTCCACCAGAAAATCAATGGATTTGTCCAAAGAATGCCCCATTTCCCGAATTCTCTCCGCAAAATACGGATTTGTAACAGCAATCTTCCGGCTGATGTAAGATTTAATATATTTTTCCATTGCCTGGATATAACAGTATACAGATTGATTATATAAGCCGTTTCTCTGGAGCAATACAGCGGATTTTTCATCTTTTACAGCCATTTTCTGATATTCTTCGGCAATTTCCGGTGAATTGGAATAATACTGCCGTCTGCCGAATTTTTCCGTTTTCTGTTTCATTGACATAAAGTCACTTCCTTTTTTCATGCAAGCAGAAATTGTAATAATTCCGGTTTTGTATTTTCACATCTCCCGGAGATTACAGCATCCAGTGCTTTCTGCAACTGGATTTTAATTGCTCTGCCCTGAAATCCCAGATCTGACAAGTCATATCCGTTGATTGCCAATTCTTTCAGAGAACAGCACAATTTCTGTTCCTGACAGATCTGCATGAATTCTCTGGCTTTCTGGATTTTTTCCCCGTTGTCCGGCTGATGTTTCAGTTTAGACACCCGGTCTGCTTCCAGGATTTTTAATAATATTTCAAAATCCGCATAGCCGATCTCAGATAAAATCTTCCGGACTTCTTTCAGAGATTCCGGTGTCCTCCGGTGATACCGGATCAGCCGGGATACCTGCTTGCGGGTGTGATTGTCAGCTTTTAACCGTGTTAAGATCTGGTCGGCAAGCACTGCCCCACGCTCCGCATGTCCCTTGAAATGTCCGCCGTTCCGGTCGATCTTACAACAAGCTGGTTTTGCCAGATCATGAAACAGCATTGTCAACCGGATAGTGAGATCTGCCGGCGCATTCCCGACGGCTCTCGCTGTATGTTCCCAGACAGTATAATCATGATACCGGCTGTGCTGATGAAATGCAATACATGGCGAGATTTCCGGAATCCAGACACGCAGAATCTCCGGATAAGTCAGCAGGATTTCCGTAATATTTTCCCCTAGAAGCATATTGCATAATTCTGAAAAAATGCGTTCGACTGAGATATATTGTAACCGGAATGCCCCGGCAAGCATGGCAGAATGGGTAAAAATTTCCGGTTTCAGATGTAATTTCGCACAGAACCGCATTGCCCTTAAAATTCTTAAGGCATCTTCACGAAATCTTGCAGAGGGAACACCGACACAACGGAGTATGCCGTCAGCAAGATCCTGCTGTCCATGATAAAGATCCAATAATCCTGTATCCGGATTCCATGCCATCGCATTGCAGGTAAAATCCCGTCTGCAAAGATCTTCTTCAATATGCGCCGCAAACCGGACTTCACAAGGATGCCGGAAATCCCGGTAATCCGCTTCTGTCCGGTAAGTCGTAATTTCAGCCTGATGCGTTGGATTTGCAGAATAATCCGGCGCATGTACACAGACCGTCCCGAACGCTCTGCCATATTCGGAGCAATTTTCATGCCCAAATAAATTAATAATTTGCTCCGGGACTGCATTCGTTGCAATGTCATAATCATGCGGAACTGTTCCAAGAACGGCATCCCGGACACATCCGCCGACCAGGTACGCTTCAAAGCCCTGTGCCGTCAGTTTCTGCATCATAGATACAACAAAATCAGGAAATTCCAGAAACATCACACACACCTCCTAAACTTCCTGAATGATTTATTATTTTTTTAAATTAAAATTTATGGCACAAAATCCAGACAGACGAGTTCTGCCGGATTATTCATCCGGAATTTGCCAATCCCGGCAGAGACACTCATACGACTGATTCTGAAATTTTCAGAATTTTCAGAATTTTTAGAATCTTGCACCCGGATTTCATACAAGCCTTTGGTGTATGCCGGAAAAAACCGCCGTTCCGGCGAGAGAATTCCGCCAATCCCCGGCAGTCTGACAATTCCGCCATGCACATGCCCCGACAGGATCACATCTGCGCCCCAATCCGCATAGGCAGGAAATCCCAACGGCGAATGTGCCAGGAGGACGCACGGATGCGTCACGCAGTTCCCGACACAGGCACTGACCAGATCTTTTGTCACTGGCATCAGATCTGTATAATTTTTAATGGCTTGATTTTTCTGATTTTTATAGACTTCTCCCGGCAATGTCAGTCCCGTGAACAAAATATCCTGCAACAAAACCGAAATATTATCCAGAACCAGAATCCCGGCTCTCCGGCAATCCCGGAGCAACTGCGCAAGCAACTGTGCCGGAAGATCCGTTTCATGATTGCCAA
>CAMWJT010000032.1 GCA_947174625.1 uncultured Ruminococcus sp. | reverse complement strand
GTATAAAAAAATTATGCTATAATAATAAAAATTATCGTTCATATTACAGATAATATGACAGAAAGGGAAATTTTTATGTTCAGAAAATTAAGCATTCCGCTCGCCGTGATTCTGGCATTGGGATCGGTTTCTGTATGCAATCCGGGAAGCCGTCCGGCAGAAGCCTTAGACCTGGATCAAAGAGCATGTATGCTCCGGAATACAGCAACCGGAAAATATCTGACCGTCCAGAACGGCGGCGAAATGGAAGATACAGGTGTCTGTGCCTACAGTGCGGACGGTGTTGCAGATTACAATACCTGGATTTTGATTCAGGAAGCGCCGGGTGTGTATACCATCCAGTCGGGACTTGCCAATAATTTGTATCTGACAACAGGAGATGCCGGAGGTCTGGTGATTGCGCAGAAAGATGATTCCAATGCGTTCCAGAAATACACAATTGAACAGCAACCGGATTCGGATGTATGCAGGATTACCGCAGGGGGTTGGATTGTCGCACCGGTCAGGGATTCCGACGGCGCACCAGTCTCTATGGTGAGTGATGAAGATTTTGCAGATTCTTCCGAGTGGGAAATCGTTGATCTTAATTACAGGGGACATGTCGGCGATGTGGATCGTGACGGAAAAGTTACTATTTATGATATGCAGCTTGCAAAGATCATTGCAAAAGACCGCAAGCATGCAGATCTTATGCAGGCATCCCGTGCGGATGTCAACGGTGACGGCGAGGTTAATTCCCAGGATGTAAAATTACTCCAGGAATTTATACTTGCAAGATCTGATAATTTCCCGAAAAAGATTGTAGATCTGATCCCGAATACGATTCATCCGTATGTTGCAACAATCCTGCCGCCTGTTGATCCGGATCCGGATCCGGATCCAGATCCTACGATAGAACCGCCCGTAACAGAGCCGTCCAGTGAACCGGCTACTGAACCTGTGACAGAGCCGTCCGAGCCTGTCGAACAGATGATTACATTGGCAGATATGCCGGAGCAGTATAAAGAACCGGCAGAATGGATCTGGCAGAATCGGTGTGTCTATGAAAATTCGACAAGCCGTAGAAATACAATCTTCGATCAGATTGACGCAGGCAAGGGAACGTTGAATTTTGTCGTGCGGTGGCAGTCTTATAAGCCAATTACTTATGAACAGCGTCAGAGATTCCAGGAAATGGCAAGTAAAGCCGTCAATGACTGGAATGATTATCTCAAAGGCTATGACGGTTGGAAGTACAATCACATTGACGTGAAAATTGTCGGGTGGGCAGTCCTGGACAAGAGCTGTCTGCTGGATCTGCATGATGATGAGATTGTCTATGATAATCTGATTTCAGATTATGACAGCCAGTATGATACAAGCAACGGCTATGAGACAATTCCGGATAAACTGCCAAGTGCGCCGTCGGAATTATCCCGGTTCGATCATTTTGCAGAACCTGGCTATGAATATCCGGGCGGACTGGACAAACGGTTTGACATGTACATCTGGGCAACACAGGGATTCCCGGCGATCGGCGGTGCAGGCGGTGACTGGGGTCAGAGATTATCAGATGATGCCTATATTGCAATGCTCGACGGCACGAACATCCATGTATTAGAGCATGAAATCGGTCACGGCTTCGGCATTACGGACTTCTACGGCGAGAACGGTACGAATTCCGGTCCACCTCCGGCAGGATTTCCGGATGACGGCACATCTATCATGATGGCAGGTTCTTCTATGAATATTACACCGTTTGACGGTTGGCTGTTACGCTATATGTGGAGTCAGATCAAAGACGAAGACGGCAGATTCAGCAAATAATGATAATTTTAAAGCACTGCAATCCGGGGATAGTCCGGGATCGCAGTGCTTATTTTTTGTCATTTTAATAATTTTTATTCAGCAACCGGAATCGTGTCCATGATGATCTGTACACGAGGATTGCCATTCTCATCCGGGTCAATCATGGTAACTTCTTTCATGGTGACCGGAGAATCCGGAACGGCAAGTTCTCCGCTGCTGTTATAAGACCGGGGGACTTCCAGGAAGCTGTCAACAATTTCCATTCCCTGCGTGACTTCGCCGAATGCGGCATAACTGCCATCAAGAAAACTGCAATCTGTGTAGCAGATAAAGAACTGACTGGATGCGCTGTCATTCATGGCACTTCTTGCCATGGAGATCACGCCACGCTGATGGGACAGATTATTTTCCACACCGTTGGAGGAAAATTCTCCCTTGATCGTATTCTCACTGCCACCCATGCCATTGCCGAGCGGATCGCCACCCTGTGCCATGAAGTCATCTACAACTCTATGGAACGTCAGTCCGTTATAGAATCCCTCAGAGACGAGCGTCTCGAAATTTTCGCATGTGATCGGTGCAGTTTCCGGATAGAGTGTAATAATAATTGCATTTTCGTCAGAAACAGAAATCCCGGAATTTTCAGAACCCGGATTGCCATTGTTTTCAGCTCCAGGTGCTGTGCTTACAGCATCCTTGTTGCATCCGGCAAGTAAGAACAGCATTGCCGACATGCAGATTAATAATTTTTTCATATGAATCAACCTCTTGTATTTTTGCTTGTTTGATTTGCTTGATTTGGATTTGCTTGATTTGCCTGTGCGCCGGATTTGGAACGTTTCAGCCAGGCAGATGCCACATCCAATGCTTCATAGAGATTGTTTCTTTCTGCCCGCTGTGTGATTTCCGGATGCTCCAGATTGGTAGTCATCTGGTAGAATTCAATTTTTTGTGCTGTCATAATGCCATGTTCTTTCTGAGTTTTCTCAATTCTCAGATAGACCACATAGGATTCGTTCATGTTTCCGTAATACAGTTCATTGTCCTTGCGGACGAGCGGATAGCCCTTGTAAGTCATAGTAAAAACTCCTTTCAGATTAAAAATTAAAATTTAAATAAATTTAAATTTTATTGCCATGTCAGAATAAAATCTTCGTCGGGATTGTCAAAAATCTCCAGATTATGCCGGATTGTGTCCATGCAGGATGACCGGATTTTATAAGTCGGAATGTCGTTAAATGCAATGATCCCGTTCAGATCACTGGTCTGATAGAATGTGACTTTGTAATCTTCCTTGCCGTCCTGTGTCCGGAGTTTGATTTCTACATCCGGATCACCGGCAGGCAGATCCGTTTCAAAGAACAGTTCATCGCCATAGATATTCAGTAAAAATCTATAGAGTAACCGGAAACGTTCTGTGTCGCATGGTTCACTGTTCTTTGTGACAGTGTAATCAGATGCTTCCGTACCAGTTCCGGAGAAATGCAGTTCCTGGGAATCCGTCACAATGTCCAGATCGGCAATGTCCCACACATACGTATTAAAGATATTGGCGGAGTGAATATCACCCGGCATCACAGAAGTCCAGACAGCACGGGTTTCTGAAACACCGTAGAGCAGATTCACACCTTCCAGGTACGCATAATAAGCTTCTGTGCCGTTCTCGGTTGTGTAGGATTTTCCGAAATGCAGATTATATTGATTGCCGTCATCACATTGCATTGTGACGGTACAGAACGGATCATCCATGCCGGCACGGGTCAGATCGCTTTCTGACGGATGAATCTGTGCAACTTCCACGGCAGACAGTCCGAACATGCCATTGATAATATCAGAAGATTTTTCGACGTTCAAAAATACCGGGACAGGTTCTGTCATCCGGTGCTTGGATGCCGTTCCGCCGACTGTATCATCCGAGGCGGTTTCTTCGTCATATTCCAGGAGAATATCATAATCCAGATTTTGCCTTGTAATCCGGAGTGATCTGACAATTGGCTGATTTTCCTCGCCGGGATTTTCCAGGATGGTACTGGACACAAAAGAGGTGCTTGCTTTCTGATAATTTGCCATGAGCGAAGTCTTGACAAGATACAAATTTTGATTCATCAAACAGTAAGTCGCAGAATTATCCATTGGAGACGGATTCCCGACGGAGAATGCAAAATCCGTGCCGTCAGCGTAGTGCATGACAACGCTGGCAAACGGTTGATCCAGTCCGTATTTAGATAATTCAGAATCCGGGATATTTTCCGTCACGAGAGAATTCGCAGATAATTCGCTTGCGTTATTGACCAGAGTAGAAATCAGCCCTGTATCAAGATTCACATCTTCCAGACCCTCGATTGTATAGATTGCCTTGGATTCATCTGTTGCAGGTGTCTGGAGATAAACTTTGAATTTTTCAGAATTTCCGGAATTAGAGATCTCAATTGTCTGGAGATCCTCTGATTTTTCGGGATTCACTAGGACGGCTTTATCTTCGTCATCCAGTAGGGCTTCTGCAAGAGAATCCGTATCAATCGGCTGAGCATCTTCCTGCTGTTTGCCAAGTAACAGAATAATTGTCAGTGCAGCTCCCAGGATTACCAGGGCAAGCACCCCGGCAATCAGGGATTTCATATTCCGGGACATGCCCTGTTTTTCTGTTCCGGTATTCTGATTTGCAGAAACGGGAGAATCTGCAAAGAACGTATCCATGCCAGCATCTGTTGTTTCGTTCTCGGCGATATAAACCGGCTGTTCCTGATTTTTTTCTTGCATCTCACTCATTTGTTTCGTCTCCTCAGGAATACCCACACGCCAACAGCTGCCACGACAGAAGGAATCATGAAAATCACAACATAGATCACACGCATGCCGGTTGTTGTAATCGTAATTGTTTCGTTGGTCAGTTCTTTGGACGCAATCACAAGATTGCTTCCCTTGCCGGAAATCATGTTTGCAGCCGATACCAGATAAGAAGCATTATTATAAGACGCATCCTGCATCAGATTGGAATCGGATAATAACATAGAACCCATGACAAGCAGGTTGCTTTCATGTGTGATGTTATTCTCGATATTCCGGCGACTGGAACATACCATAATATTTTGTGCGCCGACAGGTTCTTTGCTTTTGGATTCGGATTCTGCATTCATCTGATTTAAATACACAGAATCAGAAGTTTTCAGTAATACGGACGTGATACCGCTGGATTTGGATTCCCATAATAAATTGATCGTCCGGCATAACGGAGCTGCAACCGGCAGGGATGTATTGACAAGACTTGTGCCGGATTTTTCATCTGCAATCGTTGCAACCGGGACAGCCATTGCGCCGGTGCTGATCGACAGAGCGACTTGCTGTGCATTATTGGCATCACTTTCCACGGCGATATTTTTGGTTACCTGAATGCCCCATGTCTCAAGAAATTCATCCAGATTGGGTGTATCAGACTGGGTAAAGTCAGCGATATAGATCAGATTCCGGTTATAATCGCCGTTGTTATATAAAAATGCAGATAAACTCTCAATGCCGTTCGCTGTGAGATCATTCACAGGTGCAGGCAGAATCAGCATGTCATAAGCTTCCGGATCAATCGTATCCGTGTACAGATCAATTGCCTGCATGTCATAGCCGTTTTTAAATAATGTTTGTGTAAGCGCATTCAAAGAATTGGTATGATACCGGGTATTGAATAACGGTTGTCCGTTTGCCGTTGTAAGAACACCGACCGTAACCGGGTCTGCATCTGTGACATACATCAGGGCAGAAGTCAGATTCTGTTCTCCCTGGAATCCGGTAACGCAGTCTTCCAGTGTTCCCGTGCCGTAGTAATAATAACGATAATATTTCTGCTGATCATAAGAAAATAAATTGCCGATATTCACAACACGCATTTTAGAATTGGCCGTCGCATCTGAGATAACAATATCGCCTTCTGTCAGCGTACCGGTATAGTTTGCCTGATAGAGATTGACAACATCCGGATTGGTTGTCGGATCAACGTAACTCACATGAATTTTATCAGAATACTGTGCATAACGAGCCAGAATCTCATGAATCATTTTCATCATTTCGTTACTGCTCTGAAAATTGCTTTCACTCATGAACACTGTAAAATTGACTTCCTGATTTAAATCTTTTAAATAATCCATGCTTTCCTGGGAGATTTCAAATTTGGCATCTTCTGTCAGGTCTAATTTCAGCGGATATTTTTCCACGAGAACACTCACAAGAATATTTAAAATAATAATCACTGCCGTAACAGTGCAGGTGATCGCCGTAGCGACAGCGCCATATTTTAATTTTCTGGATTTCCCGGATTTTTTTTGATTGTCAGCCATTTTTGCACCTCCTCAGCTCCAACGGCGCTTTTCAAAGATTCTCACAGTGAAGAAATTAAATAAAATTGCTGTACTCAGATAAAATACTACACTGGAGAGATTGAAAATACCGCAGGTGAATTCATAATATCTTGTATAGAACGACAGGTCATATAAAATATTCTGCAACCAGTCAATCTTGACGAACGAAGCAATAATGTCAATTAAAAATAAAATACCAAGACAGACAATACCGCCGATTGCCGCAACAAGCTGATTTTCCGTCAGAGAAGAAACAAACAAGCCAATTGCAATAAATGCCGACCCGACTAATAAAATTGCCAGATAATTCGCAAGCACTGTCATCCATGCCACTGTGCCGTACAGGCTCAGGATAAAGCCATAGACAAAAATAATGCTGACTGCAATCGTAAAGACTGTCAATGCCGCAAAATATTTGCCCAGGACAATCCCGGTCAGTGACACCGGTGCAGTTAATAAACCCTGTTCAGTTCGCTGTTTTTTTTCTTCACTGAACAGACGCATTGTCAGAATGGGGATTAAAAAAATACTGATAAAAAACAGCGTGGAGAATACACCGGACAGATTGGTTGAGCCGACTGCAATATTATCCAGTGTAAAGAACAATCCTGCAAAGATATAAAATACTGCTAAGAAAATATAAGCAATACTGGATGAAAAAAAAGCACCGATTTCTCTTCTGTAAATTGCGCCCATTATTTGTCAGCTCCTTCCTGCCGGATGCCTTCACCCATTGTAATTTTAAGAAAGATGTCTTCCAGCGTCATTTCCATTGTTTTTAGTAATAAAATATCCCAGCCGTGTTCTCTTGTGATCTGGTTAATATCCCGGCGGATGTCAATCCCTGGTTCTGCTTCGATCTCAAAATCATAGATATTTTTTTCACGTTCCATATCGGCACGGACGTATTTCAATCCGTCAATTGTCCGGATTGCCTGGAGCACTTCGGCTTTCGGACCATCAATCCGGGCAATGATCCTGTGATCCGTGCTGACTTTGTCTGACAGATTCGTTGCCGTATCATCCGCCGCAACGACACCATGATTGATAATAATCACCCGGTCGCAGACAGCCTGGATTTCGGACAGAATATGTGAGGATAAAATGACAGTATGATTTTTGCCCAGTCTTTTGATCAATGTCCGGATTTCAATAATCTGTTTGGGGTCAAGTCCGACCGTCGGTTCATCCAGGATCAGGACGGGGGGATTATTAATCAGCGCTTGTGCCAGTCCCACACGCTGTTTGTAACCTTTGGACAGATTGCGGATCAGCCTGTCTTTGACATCAATGACCTTGCACAGTGTCATAACGTCTTTGAGATGCGAACGTCGGGGAAGTTTACATTTTTTGAGATCAAATATAAAATTCAGATAAGCATGCACTGTCATGTCGACATACAAGGGAGGAATTTCCGGCAGATAGCCGATATAAGACTTTGCTTTAATGGGATCTTCCAGAATATCCACACCGTTGATGAGAGCCTGACCGGATGTAGAAGAGATATAACCGGTGAGCATGTTCATCGTTGTGGATTTTCCTGCACCGTTCGGTCCCAGGAATCCGAGAATTTCGCCGTCATTGACCGTGAAACTGATGTCATTGACGGCTTTTTTGTCGCCGTAATGTTTTGTCAGATTTCTGACTTCAATCATGGACTGAATCACTTCCTTAAGATTAAGAAATTAAATTATTGATTTTATTATAATTTTATTTTGTGTCAGGCATGTGACAAGAACCGGAATATTAATTTAAATAAAATAATTAATTTATAAATTCCAGATCTTTCCGCATCTGCGCTGTCAGTGCCTGGATAGAATCAAATTTTTGTTCCGGTCGGATCAATTTTAATAATTTCACTTGCAGTACCATGCCGTACAGATCCCCGGAAAATCCCAGTAGATACGTCTCAGCCAGTGGCAGACCCTGGTAATTCACAGTTGGCTTCTTCCCGATGTTCGTCAGTGAGGGGAATGCTCTGCCGTCCGGGAGAATCGTCCGGGAACGATACACACCAAATGCCGGGATTAACTGATCTTCCCGGAACACCTGATTCACCGTCGGGAAGCCGATGGTTCTTCCGAGTTGTGCGCCATGCCGGACAACTTCACAGATCTGATAAGGATCGCCTAAGAACTGATTGGCAGTTTCCAGATCGCCGGATGCTAATAATCTTCGGATTTCTGACGAAGAGATGATAAAATCATGAAAATATAAATTTTTGACAATATTGACAGCAAATCCGGCTTGCTTGCCCAGTTTCAGAAGATCCCCAGCATCACAGACGGCATTCTTTCCGAAACGGAAATTTTCACCGCATGTCACGCATCCGGCATGCAGTTTCTCACAGAGAATCTGTCTGACAAATTCTTCCCCGGACAGATCCCGGATTTTTTCAAAATTTTCGCAATACACGGAAAATCCAAAATCTTGTGTGAGTATCTGATCACGGACTTGTGAAGAATAAAGAAAACCGCCGGTCTGTTTCCGGATTGCCGTTTCTGCCGGGAATGTAAATACAATCCGTTGGAGCTGATTGCAATCTGCGGATTGTATCGCTTGCGCCAGGACGGCTCTATGCCCCAGATGGATGCCGTCAAATAATCCCAATGCGACAGAGCTTTTTACAGAATTTTTTAAATCATTCATGACTGCACCTCATCCGGCGGACAGAGATTCCGGAACACTCGCAGACAATGCAGTTCCGGATCTGTCATGGCAATCCCCAGAAATCCGCCGGGGATTGTTCCATAGACGGCATATTGTTTGGATGCTAAGTTTTCAGATTCTGGGATGTCAAGTTCTGTCAGACTTAATTTTACCCCATTGCGATAAAGTTTTGTCTGTTTTTCATTTAAATTTATGACAGGCAAGGCGCTGAATGCTTTTTCAATCGGGATAATCCTTTGATTTATCCTATTTTGATTGGCACATTCCTGGATTTCTTCCAGTGTATGACAATCACGCAGAGAAAATCCGGCGGCAGTTGTCCGTCTCAGAGATGTCATCACCGCACCACACCCCAGATTCTGCCCCATGTCATGCAGGATTGTCCGGACATAAGTCCCCTTACTGCAATGAATTTCCAGTATGCCAGTCCCAGAAACGGCATCAAAATCCGGAAAAGAGAGAATCTCCACGGAGACGGCTCTTGCCGGACGATCAATTTCCTTGCCCTGCCGTGCTAATTCATAGAGCCGTTTGCCATTCACAGACACAGCCGAATACATGGGAGGAATCTGCATAATTTCGCCACTGGGAACAGCTTTCAGAACATCTTGTTTTGTAATGCCTGTAAAATCATGCGTTTCCAGAATTGTCCCAGTGATGTCCTGCGTATCGCTGACTTGTCCTAACTGGAATCCGGCAAGATACGTCTTGCTCTCATCCGGAAGGATATGGCAGGCTTTTGTTGCATAACCCACAAATACAGGCAATACACCGGTTGCCATCGGGTCAAGCGTTCCGGCATGTCCCAGACGGCGCATTTTTAAAATCCCCCGAAGCTTTGCAATCACGTCAAAAGACGTGAATCCGGCAGGCTTGTCAATACAAAGAATGCCATTATAATTATTATTTTTATTATTATTCATCATAATAATGCTTGCTCCACGGCATGAATTAATTTTTCTGTCACTTCTGCACGAGTTCCACGAAGCAGACAGCCGGCAGCTTTGATATGACCACCGCCACCGAATCCCTGGCAGATCGCCGAGACATTGACATCTTTTGCGGAACGCATGGAAATTTTG
>CAMWJT010000031.1 GCA_947174625.1 uncultured Ruminococcus sp. | reverse complement strand
TAATTTCTATAAATATTCTATATTTTGCATCTGAAATTTAGTGATTCTGCACAAATTATAATTCTGTTTTTACTATTTTTTGTTAATTTAATAATACTGCCGCCCAGCCGTCCCGTTCCTGCATCTTGATTTTCACAAAACCGTTCTGCTCCAGGACGGAAATCACTTCATCCGCACGCTCAGAAATAATCCCGGAGACGATCAGATAGCCGTCCGGTTTCAAGAATCCCCGGAACAGTCCTGCCATTGCAATTAACACATCTGCCACGATATTCGCACAGATCAGATTGTAATCTCCCCCGATTTTCTCACGCAATCCGGAATCCTGACAAATATCACCGCAGTAAACCCGGTATTGCTCCGGTGGGATGTGATTCTTTCCGGCATTTTCGACAGCCGTCCGGACGGAATTTTCTACAATGTCCACAGCTGTTGCAGATTCTGCGCCTAATAAAATACCCCCGATAGACAGAATCCCACTCCCGCAACCCAGATCAAGAATCTTGTCTTGTTTCTGAATCACTTCTTCCAGTAATTCCAGACAAAGCCTTGTCGTATGATGCTGACCAGTCCCGAAACTGGATGCCGGGTCGATCTCTAAAATAATTCTCTGATTCTGTTCTTCCGGGATTTCTTCCCAGGACGGCTTGATTAATAAATTTTTACCAACCGGGAGTGGTTTAAAATACTGTTTCCAGTTATTCGCCCAGTCATCTTCTTTCACGGAATTGGTGAACAGCTCCAGACTGCCGAAAAATCCGGCATTTTCTGCAATTTTCAATTGCTCCAGTAAATTTTTAACGGCAAGCATCTGTTCTGCACCCTGTGCATCATCCGGCAGATAGAACGTCACGCTTGTCTGACAATCCGCAAGACCCATTAAATCCTGGTCGATATAATCCCACTGCCCCTGTTTATTTTCTAAAAATTCCTGAAAACTTTCTTTATCCTGTGTCACAAATCCCTTGACACCCAGATCCGTCAGCATGGCACACAGTATCTCCAGTGCCGGTGTTTCGGTCATAATTTTTACTTCGATCCAATTCAGATTCATAATACAAAAATCTCTCTTTCTTATAATTTTTTGCGATAGCTTATAACTTTTTATAATTTTGCTGTAACTATTCTTCATTTAGAAATCTAATCGTAGCCGAATCAAGATTGTCATTCATATAGGTACATTTTATCTCAATGCCATCAATTTTTTTGGTGTATATATAAAACTTAGTTGCTTCATCCGCCTCATACAAATCCATAAAAGCCAAATGTTCCACTTGTGCTTCATGACTCGCATGAAAACCAAGTCCGTTCAAAGAAAACGGAATAGCATCTGTATCCAGGCTGTTTTCAAAGGAAAAAGACAAGCTGTAAATTGGCGCATTGAAAAAATCTTCCTTATTTTCACAATCTGCTACAACAACCCCTCCAATATCATTCCCATAATATGTAATTAATGTACCTGCTCGGTGGGTTGACTCATTGATAGATAGTGGCTGTTCCTCCGTTTCCTGTATGGCAAATCCTTCTCCAAGACTATGCAGTGTACAAGGAATAGACAGTGGCTCTCCATTTATGTAGATCGCCTGACAAAGTGTTTCAGCAGTCCATTCTTCTGCTGGAATGGTAATCGGGTCTATATCCAAAGCCGCTTGCAATTTTTGTCTCACATCGTCGGGAATTTCAGATACAGAGTTATCAGCAATAGCTTGTGATTCTGTGCCTGAAAGATCGGATGTCATATCATCTTGTTTTCCGCAACCACCAAATAGTGATACAGCAAAAATTAAGAATAAGATTAACTTCTTTTTCATAGTTTCTCCTTATTTCATGCAGAACCGCCGGCTTTTACCGACGGTTCTGGATTCTTAATCGTTTTCGTATAGAACGACGAAAATCAATGGCAATTGCTTGCTGCCAGGTTTGCGGAACGTAAGGAAATCCATCCTTCCTGTCCCTCATAGCAAACTTTTCCCCACCGGAATTCTGTGTCTATGTCTATCACATCCAGATAAGTCCCTGCCGGAACGGTCAGCAATGATGCAGAAGTGCCGTCCGGTTCTGCTAACAGATCCAGATCTTTGAGCATATAGAATCTCACTGTCATATACAGATCTTTGTCTTTGATCTGATTCAAGATAGATTCTGCCTGATCTCCCGGCACACAGACCGGAACTGTTTCTTCGGTCGGATTTGCAGAAGCAATCCCCGGTGCTGTTTCCGGTGCTGCTTCCAGCAAAATAATCTGGATATTATCTAAATTCTGCTCTGATTCCTGGACATCCTGAATATTATAAATATTCGGATTTTCTGGATTTTCTATAATCGGATCAATCAGAATCTCCGTTTGTGTCGTCGCCGTCGTACTGTCTGGTGCTTTCGTGAGAATCACAATCTCCGGCATGGTTGCTGGTCTGGTTGTTGTTGTAACTTGCGTTGTCTCTACAACCGGTGCAGTCTGAATGATTTCTGTTGTTGTACTGAATGTCTCTGATGTCTCTGTTGTTTCTGATAATTCCGTCACTTCACTTGCAGTTGTTTCAGTCTCTACAATGGTTGTGACAGGTGCTGTTTCCGGCATGGTTGCAGGCATAGTAGAGGATTCTACAACAATTGGTGCAGTTGCAGGCACTTCCGTAAGGATCTCCGGCGCTGTTTCCGGCGCATCCTGATGTACAGGCATCTGCACAGAATTCTGGATTTCCGATAATCCGGAATTCCCTGAATTCTGAGAATTTCCTGAATTTCCAGTATTCCCAGAATTTGATGTACGGAAAATCCGCAAAGAAGTCATGCTTGCAACTCCATATGTTGCATTCAGGGATGTCCCCTGACTGCCGGGATCCATCATTTTAATTTCTGTGCCGTTCACGCTGTCAACTGCAACAAAGTGTGCGCCATACTTCACCTGTGCCACCACAGAATAACCGTCCGCAAGCAACTGCTGGACTCTCTGGACTTTTTCTTCCTCTGTGCCATACAGATTCAGTCTGCCGTCAAATTTAAAATCCGGTGCATAATATGCCAATGCGTTCCAATTCAGATCACCATCCGATGAAAAACCGCCATTTTCATTCAGGAATTCAACCAAAACACCCGGATTGAAATCAGCATCCGTTACCGTACCGGACTTGACCATCAGCATTGCCGACGAAGTCACGGCACAGCCGTATTTTGCGACTGTTCCGCCGTTTGTCCCCATTGTCATACTGCTCCAGCTGCTCCCTGTCTGTTTCCAACTTCTGTAATCGCTTGTCATATTGGCATAAATCAGGGAACTGCCAAACAATGTCGCACTCAATGCAACGGCTGTCACAGCGACAAGTGCTTTGATTCTACCTCTCAGAAATGACATCTGCATCACCTTTCCTTTCGTGACCAAAAATTTTGTAATTTGTTTCTTGTTTGTTTATAAGCCTGTTTCACTTGTTCAGACTGTACGGATCTTCGTTGGTCTTCTGAAATTGACATTGGAATCAACCGTCCTTTCGTGCTATCATCCATAATATCATTATTTTCTGAATTTTAATTTCTCCTGTTCTTTCAGATTTTTCAAAAATTGTTTCCGGGCTGCCTGCCATGCAAAATACGTCTCTGCAAGCTGTGTTGTTGTCATAATCTCTTGTGTCTGGATTTCTTGATTCTGACAAGTTTTATCATAAAGCAATACGTCAATCGACGCAAAAAAGCGTTCCCCATCCGGATAAAAACAGGACTGAACTGCTAATTCACGGACTGTTGCACTGTCTGATAAACGCAGCTCCCGGCGCATATGCTGAAACAATGCCGCTGCGCAGGACTGCGGTGTCATATGAAGTAATTTTTTCCGGAAGAAAAATTCCTGGATTGCCGGAAGTTTCCAATAGAGCAATCCTGCAATCAATGCCAGGATTAAGATAACAAAGCCCCAGCGCATGACTGCCTGATTTTCTGCCTGTGTACCGTCCGGAAGATCCATACTCGGTACAGTCGGTTCAAAGCTCAGCCAGCCGTAGCCGGAAATATATACCTCCGGGAATGCGTGCGCATCCCGGACTTTGATCAGATAATTTGTCTCATGATTATTAATCTTAAAATCATATAATTCATTCAGGTTATAACCCTGGGTGTATCTTGCCGGGAGTCCTGCGCTCCGGCACAGCAATACCATTGCCGTAGCGAATTCATAGCAGACACCTGTCCGGCTCTGTGTCATAAAATATTCTGCATTCTCGCCTTTGGATTTCTGATAACTCTGGTCATAGACAAAATTCTGTTTTAAAAAATACTGTTCAATTGCCTGTGCTTTTTCAAAATCAGATTCCAGACCGGCAGTAATTTCCTGTGCAAGCAGAGCAATGGCATCACTCTGCGAATCTGATAAATTCACAAAATCCAGATAAGAATACGCATTGTTATACTCACGATCTGCCCGGATCAATAATTCCGCCTGTTCCGGACGGGAATTCTCTAAAACGTCCATTGCCGCAAGCAACAACGCATGATAATTCTGATTGGATAATTTTTTCAAAACCGGATTCACGGCTTCATATTTTGCATAAGTATCTGAATAATATTGTAAAGAAACACCATTGGAAAAATTCGGCGCAAAAAACGTATTCATCGCAGATTGCCCGACCTGATCTTTGCTGATCTCACTGCCTAACAGCACAGTCCTTGTCGGAGACGGCAGAACCTGTGTTGTGAATCTCGTATAGAGATATAACTCTCTGAGATCCTGTTCCGGGAGTGTCATTCCTGCAAATTCTATCAGATCATAAGTTTCTGCAAAATCCTGATCCAACGCAGCCGCATCCAGAATGGCTTGCAACACATCCTGCGGCTTGTCTGTCATGGGTTCTTGCAGATCCTGAAACGGTCTGTCATAACTTTCCGAAACAGTCCAGGAATCTTCTGTACTGTTATAATACGAATACGTCTGTGTGCGTAATCTCAGAGATTCCGGCGCATTTACATAATAAATCGTTCTCGTATTATTGGATATGGCAACCGTATTGTCTGTCGTATCGGTGAACATGCTAATTGCATTCATGAGAATATCTGACCAGGAGCTGTAAGACATAGCATTGTCAATAAATTCTCTGTCCGGTGTAATGGTCGGTTTGGGAATGACAGAAGCCAATACAGAGAATGCAATCACATACATAGCAATGGAAATTTTTCCCTGTGAACCGGGAATATACCGTTGTTTGTCGGTATCCCGGAGCATCCGGCAGTAAATCATTAACAGAAAATAACTTGCCAGTAAGACAATCACCAGAACGGCAGGCATATGCTGTCCCTCTTTGGCATAGAAACTCAACGGAATCAGCATAATTAAAAACTGCATACTCATCCGGTATCTGGTTTTGGCAAAATAATAGACAATACTTGTCAGAAAGCCAAGCATTAACAAATAAATTGCCGCTGTGTACCAACCAGAGAACGAAACAACGCTCTGGGGTGTCAAAAACCAGACCAGAAAACTGATCGGATAATCATGCCGTCCCCAGTTGATAATCATCCCGACCAGTTCCAGTCCTGCGAACATATAGACCAGATAACACAAAGGACCAATCCATTTATGTTTCGCTACAAAATCATAAAATTTGATCATGCACCAGCTCAGAGGCATGGCAAGAAACGCATATAAATAAAATTTGTCTGCATGATAATAATACATCACTGTCATGACCAGAAAGACAGCATATGCCTGTACGGGATCAGAAGAATCATTTGCTAATTCTTTCTGGAATCTCTGCAAATTTAATTTCAGATGCACGAAAACACCTCACTTTTTCAGATTCTGCATCGCAAAATCCTCACTCAGTTCCCACAGCGCATCCATTTCAGAAAGTACAGCACTTGGTGTCCCTGTCGGACAGACGGCACAGACATAGCCCTTGTTTTTCAGATCCGTCAGCGTCATGGCAAGTTCTACGTCCGGTCTTGTCGTGTAGATCAGATAAGCACCGGATTTTTCCTGCATTGCCGTCAGGTCAATCCTGTTGGAATCGTTCACAAAATCCGCAATTGCAAGCTCTGCTGCCGCATTCCGGACATCGTCCTCCTGTTCCAGTGTCAGACATTTCCAGTTCCCCGAAGAAGCAAACCGGATTGTACAGGGAATCCCCTGTTTTACTAGTAATATCAAAAATCCTAAAGCGCCTTCCATCATGATTTCACGACGTTTCAGATCTTCTTCACGGTCTTCCGGAAACAGATCCAGAATCAAAGACGGCTGTGTTGCAGAAGCTGCCTCATCCATCCGCACCATTAATTTCTGACGTTTCGCCGACATCTTCCAGTTAATCCGCCGGAGATTATCCCCGGCAATGTATTCCCGATGAATGTAACCCGGCATGGACTTTGCAGAAAAACTTGCGGAAGTTTCTTCTTCCTCGTCATCCTGCGTGAGAATCACATCACTGATTGTATGCAGCATGATCCCTGCGCCGGTGATTTCCGGAACATCCGGGATGATCCCGATCCGGACAGCATCCGGCAAGTCCGGAATCCGGAAATGAAATAAACCCAGATAATCCGAAACACCGGTTTCCTTAAGCGAAATTCTGGCAGAACCGGCATATTTCGCCGTCATTCTGTCAGGGATTTCTAATTTGCCTTTCGGCATCATGGTACTCTGGATTGCCCTTGCATCCTGCTGGATGATGTTAGCTGAAGATTGCAAGACGCATTTCAGAAACGGCACAGGGAGTCTGGAATCTGTCTCAGCGACAAGATTGACTGAAAATTCTCTGCCTTTGGCAAGATAATCCGGTGCATCCAGAGAAATTTTTAATTTTCTGCTTGCATGATAACTCAGCAGAACGGACAACAGCGGTGCAAGAAGAAAGAAACTCCACACAACAACGCCAATATCGCCATCCAGATAGAACGTGAAAACATAAGCCATCAGTCCCATCAGGATCAGTTCAAACAGGAATTTACAACGCTCCAGAATCGCCGATAATTTATTCATAGAAATTCACCATAATTATCAATTATAAATCAAAATCAATTTGCCGGAACTGGAATCGTATCTAGTAACTGCTTCACAAATTTTTCCGGTGTCCCCAGTGTATTCCTGCCTTTGGGAGATAATAAAATCCTGTGTGCCAGTACCGGGATTGCCAGATCTTTCACGTCATCCGGTGTCGCAAACGTTCTGTTATGCACGAATGCGGATGCCCGGACGGCTTTGTAACAGGCAATGCTTCCACGGGGACTGACACCCAATGCAGACAGATCACTTTCTCTGGTCGCACGGACTAATGCCAGAATGTAATTTTTCACAGATTCGGACACCTGCACAGCATTTGCTTTTTTCTGCAAGGCGCAGACTTCTTTTGTAGCAATCACCGGACTGGAAATATTCCCGATCGGATTGCCCTCGCCGTTGCGTTCCAGAATTGCAAATTCTTCCCTGGCTGTCGGGTAGCCCATCGAAATCTTCATAAAAAAGCGATCCATCTGGGCTTCTGGCAGATGATATGTCCCATACGTCTCCACGGGATTCTGTGTTGCAATCACCATGAACGGCTCAGGCAGGATGTGCGTTTGTCCGTCCAGACTGATCTGATGTTCTTCCATGATCTCCAGTAAAGCCGACTGGACTTTCGGAGATGCCCGGTTAATTTCGTCCGCCAACAGAAAATTGCAGACTGCCGCACCTGCTCTGTATTCAAGAGAACCGTCTTTTTGATTCACAACGGAATAGCCTGTAATATCTGACGGCATAATATCCGGTGTGAGCTGAATTCTGTGGAATTCACCGCCGACAGAGCGGGACAATGCCGCCGCAAGCTGTGTCTTTCCGACACCGGGGACATCTTCCAGCAGGATATGACCACCGCAGAGCAATGCCGTGACGGCAAGCAGGACGGTTTCTTCTTTGCCAATAATAACCTGACCTACACTTTTCAGGATTTTTTCCACATCATTCTGCATAGATTTTTTTCCTCTCTTGAAAAAATTTTCATGAATTTAAATCAATTTCAAACGTATCTCTATTATAACATAAAAGAAAAGATTTGTACAGTGTTTTTTAAAAATTTTTCCTAAAAATGCAGAAAAATTTTGAACAATTTTGTGAAAAAAATTGGACAATTCTGCCAGAATATCCCAAATTTTTTAAAAAATTATGAAAAAATAAGATCAATTGCAAAAAATCTCCAGTGCATCTTCATAACGTCCTTCTACAAGGGCAGGTGTCGCCTGGAGTATCGCCATCCGGAGCTGTTCTGCATAGAATTCCGTGGCATACGCTCCGGACACATGAAACGCATCCTGATAAGTATCATTGTTGATTAAAATAAAAATGCTGTCAGAATTCTCAGAATATGCAAGCAATGCCTCGTGATAATTCTTTGCAAATTCCCCCGGTGGCAAGCCGTCCAGATGATTTGTAATCAAAAGACAGATATTTTTCTGTGCCAATAGATTTTCATACGTTTCACGGACGGATTCAGAAAGCACCTGATTTTCGTCAATCAGGTGTATTTCAGAATTTTCAGGATTGACACGCTCCCGGAGGGGATTGACCGGGACTGTTTCCGGGATTTCAGAATCTTCCTGGAATTCCGGTTCAAGATCCTGTAAAGTTTCCGGCTCTGGTTCAGGATCTGCCGGAATTTCCTGCAAATTCCCTGGATTCAGAAAATCCATTTCTGCCGGCGCATCTGCAAATTGCTCTGAAACTTCTTCTGCATGGGCAATCCCGGCACACCCGGTACATAAAATCAATAAACTCAGGCATAGTAAATATCGTAAATAATAATTCAATTTCATGATTCCGCTCCTGTCTGTTCTATCGGTTCGGGAAGTGCATAGACTGTGCTTTCCAGAATCTGTGTGTTGGCATTGAAATCCACCTGCAAGACAGATTGTCCGTCAATGTCCGCAGGAGTGTACGTCCCGTTTGCCGGGATCTGAAGCTGTTCAATGTCATAAGATACTACAAGCGGTGCTTTCAGTGAGAGAAAATATAAATCCATTGTAGACATGTTCGCTCCCACATGTGGCAATGCCGAAGAAACCAGTTCCGGGACGGCTGTCGCCGCTTTGGACTTCATGTTCTGGAAAATCTGTGTCATGACTTCTCTCTGCCGGGATGTCCGTTCAAAATCGGCATTTCCGACGTAACGGATTCTGGCATAAGATAATGCCTGCTTGCCGTTCAGAACAAATTTACCGCCTTTTTCCAGAAAATCAGACATGATGTCATCCCCGGCAAGCGCATTCACTTCGCTCTGAAGAATTTCATTGACTGCCTGTGCTTCGGCATCTGATACATCAATTTCCACACCGCCGAACGCATCAATCACTCCGGCGAATCCCATAAAGCTCACGCAGAAATAATCATCAATGCTGATCTGATAATTCTGTTCCAGTGTATCCATGAGGAGTTCTGCGCCGCCGTAAGCATATGCCGCATTTAATTTATTGTTGCCATAACCGGGGATCTGCACATAAGCATCCCGCATGAAAGAAGTCAGGTACATTTTTTCTGTCAGGGAATTCATGGACAATAACAAGATGGTATCAGACCGTCCACGTTCTGTGGTGATGTCCCTGGCATCCGTACCGATTAACAAAATATTCTGGACATGCCCGGCATCCAGCGTCCCGGTTGTAACTGTCCGGGGCATCCGGGGCATTTTTTCTAATTTACTGATTAATAACAAGGCAACTGCGGAATAGATCCCGAACAGGATCATCGCAAGAACCAGGATTTTCCGGATCAGACGTTTCAGAATACCACCTCCGTGGGATTTTTTACGAGATTTGGGTGCGGAAGATTTCCGGGGTGCTGTTGTTTTCCGGGAATTTTTAGAATTTTTAGAATTATTATTATTATTTTTTTTCACGGTCTTACCGGAATTGCTCCTTTCATGAGAAATCTGACGTTCCGGAGAAATATCCCTGCCGGAATTGTTCTGATAATTTTTTGTTTCTGGTTCAGATCTGGAAAAATCCTGTACGGGAACTCTTCTGGTCTGTGTCAGACGCAGTTCCGGCATCGGCAATACAGTATTATTA
>CAMWJT010000030.1 GCA_947174625.1 uncultured Ruminococcus sp. | reverse complement strand
ATATTGCCGCTTGTCTCGTGGGCGCGTAGACGGGTATACGAGACAGGCAGAATGCTTGCAGCTGATTATCAATGCGTTCGTCATGCACTCAGATGGTACATTTGAGGGAAATCTTGAGGAAGCTGCCGCCTGGGACATTGTGGATGCGGATATTGCACTTGCGCCGGAGGATGCCGTGACGGCAGAATTTCTGATTTCTGCTGCTATGCGTGCCACTGGTCTGGTGACAGGCAGTGCATCTATGGACGAGATTCTGGCATGTGCCGTGGAAAAAGGTGTGATTGCATCACAGGATTTGTCAGCAGTTGATCTGGCAAGTGCGGAAGAGATTGTAGAGAAAGCAAAGTATGCCTGGACACATCCGGAATTTTCGAATTCTGTGGATGAGGGTGGCGGTGTGACATTACAAGATAATGTCATTGATTTATCAAAGATCATCCCGGCAGATGCCGTGCAGATCAACGGAGAAGAAATTACAATCCCCACGGAATATGTTGAAAAATTCACAGAAGATTCCATTGTGATTTTCCCCGGTGAAAAGGGCGGTGCTTATAAGATCCAGAAAATCGGAGAGACTGACGGTGCAACAGTAATCATCAATGCTGTTCCGGCGCAGTTCGAAGAAGTATACCAGTCCATTCACGTGAGCTATTAATTATATTATAGATTATTATAGATTGGAGAATTTGTCATGACAAATATGATTCAGACTGCACAGGCGCAGTTGAAAGAAATTCTGCTTCAGGCAATGGGACAGCTTGTCGCAGAAGAAAAAATCCCGGCAGAACCGATCCCGGCATTTCAGATTGAAATCCCGGCGGATAAATCTCACGGCGATTTTGCAGCCAATATTGCAATGGTTTCTGCGAGAACGTTTCACATGGCACCCCGAAAAATTGCAGAACTGCTTGCGGCGCATTTTACTTTGACAGGGAGTTATTTTGAGAGAGCAGAAATCGCAGGTCCAGGATTTCTGAATTTTTTCCTGAGAAAAACCTGGTTTTCAGATACCATCCAGGCAGTCCTTACAGAACAGGATGACTATGGAAAATCAGACACCGGCGCTGGCAAACGTGCGTTAGTGGAATTTGTTTCCGCCAATCCCACAGGACCGATGCACGTCGGCAATGCCCGTGGAGCTGCGCTCGGTGACGGGATTGCGTCACTCTTGGAGTGGACAGGCTGGCATACAGAACGTGAATTTTATGTCAATGATGCAGGCAATCAGATTGAAAAATTTGCAACTTCCCTGGAAGTCCGGTATCTCCAGAAATGCGGACAGGATGTCACTATGCCGGAAGATGCCTATCATGGTGCGGATATTACGGCACATGCAGAGAATTTCTATTTGCAGAACGGTGATAAATTCCAGGATTGCGACAGCAAGACCCGGAGAGATGCTTTAGTTGCGTTTGCATTGCCCCAGAACATTGCAGGATTGGAACGTGATCTGAAAAGCTATCGTGTTGTCTATGATAACTGGTACAAAGAAAGCAAACTCCACAATGACGGCAGTGTGATGAAAATTGTCCAGGCATTGACGGACAAGGGTTACACTTATGAACAGGACGGGGCAATCTGGTTCAAAGCCGAACAGTTCGGCGCAGACAAAGATTTTGTGCTTGTCCGTGCGAACGGCATCCCGACGTATATCGTCCCGGATATTGCGTATCATTGTGACAAATTAGTCACCCGGAATTTTGACAAGGCAATCAACGTCCTTGGTGCAGATCATCACGGCTATGTACCGAGATTGAAAGCAGCACTGAAAGCGCTGGATGTGAACACGGACAAGCTCGATGTTGTCCTGATGCAGATGGTCATCCTACTCCGTGATGGAGAACCGATTAAAGTTTCCAAGAGAAGCGGCAAAGCCATTGGCTTAGTCAGTCTCCTGGAAGAAATCCCACTGGATGCCGCCAGATTTTTCTTTAATATGCGTGAAGCCAATTCGCATTTTGAGTTTGATCTGGATCTTGCTGTCAATCAGTCATCACAGAATCCGGTTTATTATGTCCAGTACGCACATGCAAGAATTTGCAGTATTTTAAGAACATTGCAGGAAGAAGGCTTATATCTGGAAGGGACACCCGTGAAAGATCTGCCAGCACCGGAGACACCACAGGAGATTGAACTGATCCGGCATTTAGCCGTTTTCCCGTCTGAGATTGTGAATGCCGCCAAAAATTACGACGCATCCAGAATCACAAAATATGCAATGGAACTGGCAACGCTGTTCCACAGATTCTATGACAATTGCTCAGTGAAGAATGCAGAAACCCCGGAACTCCGTGAAATGCGGACGGATCTGTGCAAAGCCGTCCGTCAGGGACTGCGCAATGCGATGGCAATTCTCAAGATTGATTGTCCGGAACGGATGGAGAAAAAATAAAATTACAAATCAATTACAAATTGGACAAATCCGGGCTTTGCTTTTTGTGATGAATACACAAACAAGTTTGAAAATATTCGCTGTTTTCACGGATAGTAATATAAAATTAACGATTTGTTCATATCCTGTTCATAATTATATGTTACAATCTGTAATATGTAAATGTCTGATGATCCAAATAAGGAAATCCATGATCGTTGTTTTTTGTGAATTTTTACGAAAAATTACGAAAATTAAGAATCTTATCATTCCCAGAATTTTCAAAACAGAAAGGAATCCTGCTTATGTCCAACAGATTGTTCCAGGGTCTTGTCCATCAGATGCGTGATACGATGGATACGACCATTGGTGTCGTTGATGAAACGGCAACGATTATCGCATGCAGTGAATTGTCAAAAGTCGGTACGACCAATGAATTTGTATCGCTTGACCTGAGTGATACCCATGATATTTTTGTCAGGGACGGCTATACTTATAAGCCATTCGGCGCACAGACCAAGGCGGATTATGCCGTATTCGTCGAGGGTACGGACGAGACTGCCGCACGGTATGCGACCATTCTTGCAATTACGCTGTCTAATATCAAGCAATATTATGATGAAAAATATGACCGGAATAATTTTATCAAGAACGTCGTTCAGGATAATATTTTGCCCGGTGATATTGTCGTCAAAGCAAGGGAACTGCATTTCAATGCCGAGATCAGCCGTGTTGTCCTGCTGATCCGTGTTGTGTCATCCAATGATATTTCTGCGTATGATGTGATTCAGAATCTGTTTCCGGACAAGAACAAGGATTTTGTGTTTAATATCACAGAGTCAGACATTGTGCTTGTCAAGGAAATCAAGAGCAGTGTGGATTCCAAAGACCTGGAAAAACTTGCCAGATCTATTGCGGATACCCTCAGCAGTGAGTTTTATACCAGAGTCAATGTCGGTATCGGGACGGCTGTGACAAGCGTCAAGGATCTGTCTTCTTCTTTCAAAGAAGCACAGACGGCATTGGAAGTTGGCAAAGTGTTCGATACAGACAAGATCATTGTCAGCTATGATAATCTGGGAATTGCACGTCTGATTTATCATCTGCCCGGCAAACTCTGTGAGACATTCCTGCATGAAGTCTTCAAGCGTGGGAGCATTGAGTCTCTTGATCATGAGACGCTGTTCACGATTCAGAAATTCTTTGAAAATAATCTGAATGTCTCTGAGACTTCCCGGAAATTATTTGTACATCGGAATACACTTGTGTACAGATTGGAAAAAATCAAGAAATTAACAGGTCTTGACCTGAGAGAATTCGACCATGCGATTATTTTTAAAATTGCGCTGATGGTCAAGAAATATCTACAGGCAGAGCCGACAAAGTTCTGATCACTTTCTGTGTATGCGCTTTTTGCCTGATGTCCAGGGCTGTGATGCTCCGGAGATTAGGCAATCGCTTTATAAAATATAAAATATTTTAATTATAAAACAGAAAGGCAGAATGCTATGGTAGAACTGAAGGATGTGTCTGTGACATATTCCAGCGGTGTGGATGCTCTGGAGCATATTAATTTAAAAATCAATGACGGGGATTTTGTGTTTGTGGTCGGCGCATCCGGCGCAGGTAAAAGCACGTTGATTAAATTATTATTGAAAGAAATTGATGCCACAAGCGGTACAGTCATGGTCAACGGCTATCAACTCAGTCACCTGTCAAAGAAACAGATTCCGGCATTACGGCGGACAATCGGGATTGTTTTCCAGGATTTCCGGCTGATTTCCAAAATGACGGTGTATGAAAATATCGCATTTGTACTCCGTGTGATTGATGCACCTACAAAATATATCCGGAAGCGTGTGCCGTATGTGATTAGTTTAGTCGGCTTGCAGGCAAAGGCAAATTCTTATCCGACGGAGCTGTCCGGCGGAGAGATGCAGCGTGTAGCGATTGCAAGAGCGCTTGTGAATGATCCGGCATTGATTATCGCAGACGAGCCGACGGGGAACATTGATCCGGAATTGTCTTATGAAATTGTGGATCTGCTCCGGAGTATCAACATGCAGGGGACAACTGTCATGATGGTCACGCATGAGCATGAACTGGTCAGAAGATTCGGCGGCAGAATTATTAATATCACAGAAGGACAGATTGTGTTTGATGATATTATGGAAGGATCAGACGATGAATTACTGGAAGATCTGGGAAATTTGGATGAAGAAATTGAGGAATTTGAGGAATTGGAAGAATGAAGATCAGCGGTGTGCGTTATCTTGTCGGACAGGGAATTGAAAATATCTGGAAAAATCGCATGATGGCATTTGCTTCGTTCTGCGCCTTGCTGGTCTCTCTGGTTCTGGTCGGGATTTCCATTCTGGCATATCAGAATCTGGATTCCATGATCGGCGGTGCGGAAGCACAGAATGAAGTCATTGTCTATCTGAATGAAGATACCAGTGCGGACGAAATTAACCGGATCGGCAATGAGATTTATCAGATGCAGAACATTGCGGATGTGCTGTTTTATTCCAAAGAAGAAGCTTATCAGGATTGGGAAGACCAGATGTCAGATTATAGTATTTTATTTGAATCGCTCGGTGATGACAATCCTCTGATTGATTCGTTCCGGATTAAAGTCCAGGACATCCGGTATATGAACAAGACTGTTTCACAACTGGAGCATTTAGATCATATTTATAGTGTCCGTGCGCCGTATGATTTTGTAGCGATTGTGACACAGCTCCGAACAATCCTGACATGGGTCATGAGCGCTCTGATTCTAGCAATGATTTTTGTCTCGGTTGTGATTATCTCGAATACAGCCCGGACAAGCGTGTATTCCCGCCGGGAAGAAATCCAGATTATGAAATACGTCGGCGCAACAAACGCATTTATCCGTCTGCCGTTTTTCATTGAAGGCATGATTACGGGATTTTTTGCCGGATGTGGCGCACTGGTGATTACGGGCATTGTCTATAATGCCGTTTCGGGTGTTTTGCAGAATCAGGTGGCATTGCTCAACGTGATCGGCGTGGGGAGTATGATCCGGTTTGATGTCATTTATCTGCCTGTGGCATCTGCGTATCTGCTCGGCGGTGCGCTGCTTGGTGCAGTCGGGAGTGCGCTGAGTACAAGAAAATATATTAACGTGTAATTTAAATATCATTAAATTTTTAATTTTTAATTTTTAATTTTTAATTTTTAATTTTTGAGGAGAGTGAGGTTCTGCTTTTCGCAGATCAGATTTTATGAATATTTCAACATGGAAAAAGGCACTTGCAGTATGTCTGGCTGCTGTTACCGTATTTGCAACAGCGCAATTTGCCGGACATCAGGAAATGACAGCTTATGTATCCGCATCCGCAGCAACTATTGCAGAGCTGGAAGCCAGAAAACAGGAAAATCACAAGAAAATCCAGGCATGTGAAAGCAAACTTGCAGAATTTTCCGAAAGTGAGAAGAAAAGCCAGGCATATCAGGCGGCTTTGCAGGATAAAATTGATGCGTTACAGAGCAATATGCAGATTCTCGACACAGAGCTGGAAGATGTCAAGAAAAAAATCTTTGCATTAGATCTGGATATTGCTTCCATGGAACAGACCATTCAGGAACAAGAAGCCCGGATTGAAAAGGGATTGGAAGCATTCAAGCTCCGTCTCCGTGCTATGTATGTCAATGGCAGTGACAGTCTGGCATCTGTATTGGTCGGTGCAACGGATTTTTATGATCTGTTGTCCAAATATGAAGTGATTTCCTGCGTGGCAAAACATGACAATGAACTTGTCAATGATCTCAAGCAGGAACTGGAATCTTACAATGCGAATCTGGAATTGCTGGAATCCCAGAAAGCCGAACAGGAACAGGCACAGGCAGAAAAGACAGTGAAGCAGTCCGAAATGCAGGCATCTATGAAAGAACTCCGGAATGCTTATGCGGATTCTGAATCCGAGCAGGAACGTCTTGCATTAGAGAAAGCAGCTGCCAATAAGACAATTGCGGAACTGGAAGAAGATAACAAGCTTGCGGAACAGGCAGAAGCAGAAATCCGGGAACAGATCCGCCGTGCAGATGAAGAACGTCGGAGAAAAGAATCAGAAGAAGCGGCAAAAGCATTACAGCAGACGACTGTTTCCACAAATGCTGATACAGATTCTAAAAATACGACCAGAATATTTGTCAAGAGCACAGCAAAAAATACAACACAGACAGCAACAACAGCACCAAAAGCGCAGACAGCATTACAGTCAGAATCTGCAAAAGCTACAACAATAACAACAATCGCTACAACGACTACAACTACTACGACGACAACAACTACTACTACAGCGACAACAGAAGCATTACCGCCTGTGACTGCACCGGAAGTTCCGGCAACTGTACCGCCAGTCGTAACAGAAGCGCCTACAGAAGTCATCACGGTAACAGAACCGTCCACAGAGACAGTGACCGAAACTGTCATGGAAACTTATGATGAATCTACATTCATGTGGCCTTGTCCGGAACATTATTATATTTCCAGTGGTTTTGGCAGTCGTTGGGGTACCAATCACAAGGGCATTGACATTGCGCAGAATGCCGGGGCGGATGCTGTGGCATCCCGTGCCGGGAAAGTAATCCAGGTTAGTACAAGCTGTACACATAATTACGGCAAAAATAAAAATTGCTGTGGGAATGGTTACGGCAATTACGTCCTGATTGACCATGAGGACGGAACTTATTCCACGATGTATGCACATTTGCAAACGGTTCTGGTATCCGTGGGCGATTCTGTGGAAAAAGGACAGACAATCGGTTATGTCGGTACAACCGGACATTCAACAGGCTATCATCTGCATTTTGAAATCCGCAAGGATGGCACGGCTGTGAATCCGGATGACTACTTAAATTATGAAGCAAATTAATTAAAATCAGCATGGGGATGGGGAAAAAGCCTGTCCCTGTTTTGATTTCTGCATAAATCTGAAAATAATTATTAAAATATTAAAATAATCTGAGAGGAGCTGAAATTTTATTTTATGAAATCTTATACAGATCCTGAAACCCAGAAAGTATATCATAGTCCGGTGATTCCGAAATTCGTCGGCATTACTGTTACTGCCTGTCTGATTACGGCACTGACTGCCTGTCTGCTCACATTGCTTTTTGTCCGGAAGAATTTCAGCAAGTACACCCGACTGGAAGAACTGGATGCTTACATTCAGAAAAATTATTATCTGGATCTGAATGACGAAGATCAGGAAAAAATGATGGATTATATGTTAAAAGGCTATGTTGCCGGGCTTGGCGATAAATATTCCCAATATCTGACACCGGAAGAATATAACGAATTTTTAACCAAAGAATCCGGGAAAACGGTCGGGATCGGTGTGACGGTGATCCAGGGAGAAGATGGCTATCCGGAAATTCTGGAAGTTCAGGAAAATTCTCCGGCACAGACAGCCGGCTTGCAGGTGGGAGATGTGATCACTGCCGTGGACGGAATTGACATTCTGGAAGCCGGTTACACGGAATCCATCGCCAATATTAAGGGTGAAGAACATTCCAGCGTTATGATTACCATTCTCCGGGAAAATTCCACTGAGAATTATGAAGTCATCCGGGAGACGTTTGACGTTGCCACGGCAAAGGGTGAAATGCTTGCCGATCAGATCGGCTATATCCGGATCACGAATTTCCGGGAAAATACCGTAGAACAGTTCTTGTCTGCCCTGGAAGAACTGAAGAATGCCGGTGCGAAGGGATTTATTTTTGATGTCCGGGACAACGGCGGGGGGTTGCTGAATTCTCTGGAAAAAATGGTTGATCCGCTCTTGCCGGAGGGAGTTATCGCAACGGCGACTTATCACGGCGGAAGGACAGAAACGGTTGTAAAATCCGATCCGGAAGAACTGAATTTACCGATGGTGGTGCTTGTCAACGGAAATTCAGCAAGTGCAGCAGAATTATTTTCGGCATCCCTCCGGGATTTCAAACAAGCAAAATTAGTCGGAACGCAGACTTACGGCAAAGGTGTGATGCAGGTGACAGCCCGGACGGATGACGGCGGTGGATTGTCCCTGACGGTTGCGACTTATCAGACTTCACGTTCTGAGTGTTATCAAGGTGTAGGATTAGAACCGGATGTGATTGTAGAATTGCCGGAGAGCTTCACAATCGGCTTATCTGACCGGGAGGACGATATACAACTTGCAACGGCAATTGAATTACTAAAAAATAATTAAAATAAAATTTACAGAAATATCCGGAAATTTGTAGCATTTGTAGAATTTGTAAAATTTCCGGATTTTTTGCGGAAAAATCTTGCATCTGCCTGAAAATTATGCTATAATAAATCTGATTCTATTCTATTCCATAAAATTACATCAGATTTTGAAAGGATTT
This sequence comes from uncultured Ruminococcus sp., assembly GCA_947174625.1. Taxonomy (GTDB): domain Bacteria; phylum Bacillota; class Clostridia; order Oscillospirales; family Ruminococcaceae; genus UBA3855. The sequence goes on along the minus strand of CAMWJT010000030.1, from coordinate 1,664 downwards.
TGGCATGTTGCAGAAAAAATTTTTAAAAAAAATCATTTCCGATGTGTTCGCTGTTCTGTTTTTGTGTTCCGGCGGTGTTCCGGTACATGCACAGGAAATCAGTCCGAAAGGTGTCAGCTTTATTTGTAATCTGGAAGGATTCAACGAAACATGTTACTGGGACTATTCACAGTCATCCATCGGCTACGGAACAAAATGTTCCCATTCGAATGTACAACCTCACAAATCCGGCTTGCATACAATCACCAAAGAAGAAGCACAGGATGCTATGCAGACGGGCATTGCAACTACTTATGCGCCGAAAGTGATAAAACAGACTGCCGGACTGGATCTCAATCAGAATCAGTTTGACGCACTTGTGAGTCTTGCTTACAATACCGGGGGCGGATTGAACCGGATTTATAATTCTCCTTTGGTACAGTGTGCAAGGGGGGAGATTACAGAAGCACAGGCACGGACGAACTATGCCAATTATCTGGTCAATGCAGGCGGAAAATGGAACCAGGGATTATGCAACCGGAGAATCAAAGAGGCAAATTATTTTTTCAATCCGGCTTGCTGTCCGCCGGGATATGCCGGGGTATCACTCCAGAATGACCGAAATATCTTCCTGACAGGTGAAGATGTCATATTTACCATGCACACCGATCAGGCAGAACTTTACTATCTGACAATCCGTCAGGGGGATGAAATTTTAATATCTGAAAAAATTTCGGCAGAGCAGACGGTTTATGCAGTATCTTTTGAGCGAGAGGGTATTTATACAGTTTCTTGTTCCGCCGGGAATGCTTACGGTGTGACCGAGGGCGATTCTGTCGAATTTGAGATTTTCGAATCTGTGAGCATGCCGGACTATCCGGAGGGTGATATTAATCAGGACGGTATCACAGATACGCAGGATCTGCAATTTTTGCAGGATTATCTGCAATGCAAGGCAATGCTGACAAGAGAGCAATTTGAAATTGCAGACAGAAATCAGGACGGCATATGCAATATTTTTGATTTTCTGCTGTTAAAGCAGATTTTACTTCTGAATTGCGATTGACAAAACGGAAAAGGTGTGGTATAATCTACTTATTACATGAATGAAGTACACCGCAACGAGATAAAGGAGTTAGTGTTTATGAAATTTATGAAAGAAGAGAAAAATACATTTTCGGTTTTTGTAGGGATATTACTTTTCTTTGTCATGTGCCTGGCTAACATCCTACCTGCTTTTGCTGATGACTCTGTTGATGAGACTTCCAATAAAAATGTTACTATGATTGCATCATTTGATTCTGCATATGAATATACAAAATCTTTGTTTGAGGAACATTCTGATGCGTTCTATCGTATGAAAGACTGGATATTATCAGAAGATTGTCAGGCATACTACAGAGTTGGTCCTTATCCGGAAGAAGTACGGAAAAGTCTCTACTGGGCAGAAACAAGAAATCTGTGGGAGGAGCGTGCAGAACTGTATCAGTCCGAGCCGATATATAACGATTTTGATATGCTGTTTACCACATACCATATCTGTGATATTGTTGCGTTGAATGATGGCACTGACGGCAATCTGTACGGAAATCCTCCTACATGGGTATCATTCTGGATTCTTTCTGAGCAGTATAGTATAATAAAATATTAAAAATATTAAATAATATATTGATTTCATATTAAAA
>CAMWJT010000029.1 GCA_947174625.1 uncultured Ruminococcus sp. | reverse complement strand
TTGGAACGTCTGCATTTTCGGGCTGTGCTTCTCTTGGAAACTTCACAATTCCGGGCAAAGTGACAACTTTGGGTGATTCTGCTTTCTATGGATGTGGTATGAGTGAAGTAAGCGTTCCGGAAAGTGTTTCTGAAATTGGTGAAAGTTGTTTTGCCGGATGCAGTAAGTTAGAAACTGTGACAGTTTCCGGCGGTGCAATTGGTGTTTCTGCTTTTGAAAATTGTAAGGGCATGTCAAGTTTGACACTTGAGAATGTGACATCCATTCATTACAAGGCATTCAAGGGATGCGCAATGTTGAAGTCTGTGACAATTCCAGACAGTGTGACGGAAATCCTTGGTTACAGTTATTCAGGTGATTGTGGGGCATTTCAGGGATGTACAAATCTAAAAACGGTTACATTCGGAAAGAAGCTGAATACAATCGGGAAAGAGGCATTTAAGGGTTGTACAAGTCTGACAGCAATTGATATTCCTGATAATGTCACAGCAATCGAAGTGAATGCCTTTTCCGGTACATCTCTGAATTCTGCAACTGTCAGAAGTAAAATCTGCACAATTGCAGATGGCAAAATGACTCTGCCCGTAACACAAGACGGTACAATCTATGGCTTGGCGGATTCTTATGTACAGCAATATGCGGAAACGAATGGCTATACATTCGCATTGGCGGGGGATCAGCCCGTTACACCGCCTGTATCATCCGGAGAGGATGCCTACGATGCCGGAGACCTTGACGGCAACGGCGTTGTCAATTCTATGGATGCGGCAATCATTCTGCAATATGCGGCAGAAGCAGGCGCAGGGAGCTTTACCGGCACAATGACGGAATATCTCAAAGAAAAAGGTTATCGCTCCTGATTTCCGGATTTAGAACGAAAAAAATCCCCCACCTGCAACGGCGGGGTATTTTTTACGGCTCTTTATTGAACAGATCTAAATTTAAGAAAAATTGTTGCATTTTTCTTCTCAGTATGTTATAATAAATATAAGGAGGAATTTGAAAATGAATATACAGCAAGACAAATTATTTTATCACTTGACAACGCTGGATGTTTTTCCATCTATTGTTCAGAATGGATTATTATCCAGAGGGGATTTGAGACGACAAAATCTGAATTTCGTAGATACTGCAAATCATGAAATCCTGGCAGGACGGGAGCGTTTGCATCTTTCTGACCGAATCCCGTTTCACTTTCATCAATACACAGCTTATGATGCAGCTGTAAAAAGTACCTACCCGCACAAAAAATTTATTTATCTGTGCTTGGATCGTAATTATGCGGAACAAAATGATTTTGGGATTTTACCGCTTCACCCAAATTGTAAATTTTGGAAAGAACCGGTACAGGTTTATCCTTATCAGGAAGGATTTGCAAAGATTGACTGGCAGGTCATGGAGCTGACCAAACAAAAAGCATCAGAGCAAAATATTGATGACAACTATCATAAACAGGTAAAAATGGCAGAATGTCTGTCGCCTGCAAATCACAGAATCCCGATTTTTGATTTTATGGCAATTTTTGTAAAAGACAAGCAATGTAAAAACTCTGTAGAGGAAATTTTAAGAACATTTCATGTTGATAATCAACCTCGTATAGTTGTTAATTCTTTTTACTTCAAGATTCAAACAAATTCAGATATTTAAAAAGGACGATGTGCATATGTTTCATTTTGTAACGGGGGATCTCCTGCAATCAGATGCGTATGCGTTAGTCAATACTGTCAACTGTGAAGGATATATGGGCAAGGGAATCGCTTATCAGTTCAAACTGCGTTTTCCAGAGATGAATACTGCTTATGTGAAAAAATGCAAAGGGGGGGAACTTGTTCCCGGTACACTGCATTGTTATGAGACGGAAAATCATTTGATTATCAATTTTCCAACCAAAAACAAATGGCGGGAAAAATCCAGAATAGAATATATTTCTTCCGGTCTGGAAGAATTGGTGAATCAAATACAATCCAGGCAGATTTCCTCTATTGCGATCCCACCGTTAGGCAGTGGAAATGGTGGTCTGAATTGGAGTGAAGTAAAAAAACTGATGCTTGCGAAATTAAAATCAATTGAGAAAACCACAGAAATTTATATTTATGAACCATCCAGAAATTATCAGGCTGTTGCTTCTGCTGAGCCTCAGCTTTCACCATCCGCATTGATTTTGATGAAGATGAAATTTGCATTGGATCAGAACCATTTCAATGACATTTGCTTGCAGAAAACAGCATATTTTATGAATATACTTTCGCAGAAAGAGTATTTCCATTTCAAAAAAGCAAACTATGGACCGTATGACCATTCAATTGATGTAATTTGCAGGAATATCAAAGAGTTTCAAACATATTATAATGTTGACAGCACCGAAAAAGCGTACGAAATCCTGTTGAAAAAACTAATCAGTCAATCCGTAGAAGAAAAGCTCTCCTACTATACGCCTTATATTGAAAAAGCCGCTACATTTACAAATCATTTTGAAACAACAAAAGATGTAGAAGGCGCAGCAACTGTATTATTTATTATCCAGAAACAACAAGGCATAAAAAAATATGATATTATCAGACAATTTAAAAACTGGTCAGAAGAAAAAGCGGCACGGTTCAGTGAAAATGAGATTCTGAATGCAATACAATCACTTGAATCTTACGGTTTGATTGATAATACATTATGTGGTTATCAGATTGCAGAAAATTAATGTAGAAACAAAAATTTCCCATCCCGTGAAGCATTCCATTTCACGGCGTGGGGAATTTATTTTTAATTTATTTAAATTTAACTTAGATTTAACATAATCATGCTGTTGCTTTTCATATTTTTCTGCTAAGATAAAATTATAAAAATTTTAATTTTTGCTGAAAGGCGGTTTTCTCATGAGTGCAAAAGAAATTGTCCTTGCCGTGATTACAGTCATCGGCGGACTTGCCTTTTTCCTCTACGGCATGAACGTGATGTCGTCCGGACTGGAAAAAATGGCAGGCGGTAAGTTGGAGCAGGCGCTGAAAAAATTAACGTCCAATACCTGGCTGAGTCTGTTTCTGGGGACGTTTATCACAATCGTCCTGCAATCTTCGTCGTCCCTCACAGTGATGTTAGTCGGACTTGTCAACTGTGGTGTCATGGAAGTCAGTCAGACAGTTGTTATTATCATCGGTGCCAATATCGGCAAGACCTTCACAACATGGTTACTATGTCTGATGGGTGTCGACACAGCAGGACCCTTATGGCTGTCTTTATTGAATCCGGAATATTTTTCTTTGATTTTTGCGCTGGTCGGAGCGATTTTAATCATGATGTCGAAAAACGGACGAAAGAAAGATATTGGTTCGATTCTGGTCGGTTTTGCTGTCCTGATGTATGGCATGGTACTGATGGGAGATGCTGTCGCTCCTCTCAAGGATTCAGAAGAGTTTCAACAACTCCTGACGAAATTTGAAAATCCGTTTCTTGGTGTTCTGGTCGGGACTGTCGTGACCGGTATTATTCAAAGTTCCGCCGCATCTATCGGAATTTTGCAGAGACTGGCAGATTCTTCCGGTGCGATTACATTCGGGATGGCAATCCCGATTATTATGGGACAGAATATCGGTACTTGTGTAACAGCCGTCATTTCCAGTTTTGGTGTCAACCGGAATGCGAAAAAAGTCGGTGTGATCCATATCGCATTTAATATTATCGGCACAGTGATTTTCTTAACACTCTATGAAGTATTGAATATGATCTTTCATTTCGCTTTTTCCGGATGGATTATTAATTCTGTCGGGATTGCCATTGTCCACACGGTATTTAATATTGCTACAACAATCCTGTTGCTCCCGTTTGCCAAGGGACTGGAAAAAATTGCAAATAAAGTACTCCCGGATAAAAACGAAGAACCTGTGGAAGAAAAGCATGCTTTATTGGACAAGCGTTTATTAACAACGCCGTCCGTTGCTGTTACAGAATGTGATGAGGCATCCCGGAGAATGGCAAAACTCGCCAAAGAAACCATGCTCCTGAGTATGTCGCTCCTGAAAGAATATGATAAAAAAGTTGCGGAAAAAATCTCCAAAAATGAGGACAAGCTTGACGATTATGAAGACAGGATCGGCACAACGTTAGTGCAGTTAACTTCGCAGGCATTGTCTGAACATGACAGTCAGGTTTCTTCCAGAGTGCTGAGAGCCATCGGAGATTTTGAACGTCTTGGCGATCATGCCATTAATTTAGCGGATATTGCCAAAGAAATCCATGACAAGAAACTGCATTTTTCTGAGCATGCCATCAAAGAAATGGAAGTCCTTACAGATGCGATTGAGGATATTTTAGAACGTGCCTATCGTGTGTATAAAACCGTTGATGAAACGGCTGCTACCGATATTGAACCGTTAGAACAAGTGATTGATTATCTGACAAGAGACATCAAGGCAAATCACGTCCGGAGGTTGCAGGCAGGTACATGCACGATTGAGACAGGCTTTGCTCTGGCGGACATTCTGAACAATTTCGAGCGAATTTCCGATCACTGCTCCAACATTGCCGTATCTGTGATTGAGACATCTCACAGCATGTTCGGGACGCATGATTATCTGAACAAAGTCAAATTCGGCAACAAGAATTTCAATGATAATTTTGAAAAGTTCTCTCACCAGTACAGCATTTCTAATATATCATGAAACAAATTCCCCATCTGAACAGATGGGGAATTATCAAAAATATTATGATTTGCTTATGTAGATTCATATTTGGAATTTTTGAGAGGAACAGAAGAAGTCATTATGAGCAAATTAAATACCATGATTAAAAAAACAATACTATTTATTTTTACATTGATTTTTTTCTCGTTTATTATCCCTGTAAAAATAACTTTAAATTCTATGGATTCCATTGCGGAGGAATCGTGTTTTATTGTTCACCAGATTTCATCAGGTTCTACAGAAGCAGGACTTTGGCTATGTAATGGAGATGTGAACGGAATTTGGACGGATGATGCCTATATAGTTGCACTTCACGGAAATATTCCGCAGGATGTTCTTTCAAGTGATGTATATAGTAATGGTGAAACAATGTTTGTAATTTATGGAACATTAGCTGATCCTGGAATGACTGCTGATGAAGTGAATGTGATCAATTGCGATAAGTGGGAGTTCATAGGTGACATTTCCAGGGATTCTGCGTCATTAAGATTGCGATTCAAAAAATATATTACAATATATGATTTGAAATTGTTTGATGGTATACTTTCTTGAAAATAGTAAAACAAAAATCCCACGGCTTTAGACGGTGGGTAATTCACTCCGGAAAAAATATAAAATATAATCTATAAAATATAAGAAGAACGGCAGTTTTGCCGTTCTTTATTCATTTTATTGATAATAATATTATTATCATAATGTGGAAGCAATAAATGCGTCATAAATGCAACGGATTGCCTGGTGCAGATCATGCTCATTCACGCCGACAATGACGTTTAATTCGCTTGATCCCTGGTCAATCATCTTCACATTGATCCGAGCATGTGCCAGAGATGCGAAAATCCTTGCGGCAGTACCTCTGGTTCTCCGCATGCCACGCCCCACAACGGCAAGCAGTGCAATATCCGGTTCAATCTCGATGGCATCCGGATTCACAGCTTCCCGGAGCTGTGCCAGGAGTTCTTCTTCTCTGCCCTTGATGGCATCCGCAGCAGCGATAATGCTCAGGGTATCAATCCCGGACGGCATATGCTCCACTGGGATATTACTATCTGCAAAGATATTCAGGACATCCCGGACAAATCCGACTTCACTGTTCATCATGGCTTTTTCCATGTTGATTGCACAGAAGCCTTTTTTGCCGGCAATCCCGGTAATTGTCCGGGTAACGGTTTCTTCTGTATCGCTGTCAGGAATGATCAGCGTCCCGGCATCTTCCGGCTTATTGGTATTACGGATATTAATCGGGATACCGGCAGTCCGGACGGGGAAAATAGCATCTTCATGCAGGACAGAAAAGCCCATATAGGACAGCTCCCGGAGTTCCTTATAAGTGATGACAGGAATCACAACGGGATTTTCTACAACACGGGGATCAGCAACCAGAACACCAGAAACATCCGTCCAGTTCTCATAAACAGCAGCACGCATTGCCCTTGCTACAAGAGAACCGGTTACATCCGAACCGCCACGGGAGAACGTCCGGACAACACCGCTGACGGATTTCCCATAAAAGCCGGGGATGACTGCATTTTCAGAATTTTCAAGACGTTCCCGGAGTTTTGTCCTTGTCGCATGGCGATCCATCACACCATCATCACCAAAGACAATCACATCCGCAGCGTCGACAAATTCATAATTTAAAAATTTTGCAATGATAATCCCGTTGAGGAATTCGCCACGGCTTGCGGCATATTCTCTGCCGGAGGTTGCCAGATTGTTTCTGATCATTTCAAATTCTGCTTCCAGAGACAGATCAATGCCCAGATCCTGGATAATTTCCTGATAACGATTTTTGATATTCTGAAAATCCGCATCGAAATTTTCGCCAAGGCTTGCCTTTTCATAGCAGGCATAGAGCATATCCGTAATTTTAACATCCTCAGCGAAGCGTTTTCCGGGTGCAGAGGGAACAACGAAGCGACGTTCGGGATCACTCTTGATAATTTCAGCGGCTTTGCGGATCTGACCGGCATCAGCAAGACTGCTGCCGCCGAATTTGACAACTTTAGAACCAGTTTTCATACTACCTACAAACCTTTCTTGATAAATTGAATAAATTTTAATTATTATAATTATATGCGATTTCGACGCAAAAATCAATAGGGAAATTAGCTGAATTTTCCAAGTCTGAGAGTGATTTTTTGTCAAATACGACTGTATGTGACCGGCGGACAGATTAATTTTAAAAAAATTTTCAAAAAACTATTTGCTTTTCCCGGATTCTATGCTATAATAATAGTATTATTATAAATTAATTAATTAATATTAAATTAAATTAAAGGAGAACCTGTTATGATACAGCCTTATTACCAGAACCGGGAGCTTTCCTGGATTGCCTTCAATTCCAGGGTACTGGAAGAAGCCGAGAGCGAGCAAGTTCCCTTACTGGAGCAACTGAATTTTTCAGCAATCTATCAAAGCAACCTGGACGAATTCGTTCAGGTCAGAATCGGCACAATGCTTGACCGGATGAAAGAAATGCCCAAGGCAAAAGATTCCCGTTCCGGAATGACCCCGAAACAACAGTGCAAAGCCATGCTCGGAGAAATCTCCACATTATTGCCACGCAAAGACCGGGCATACTCTGAAACCATGAAAAAGCTCGGCGCTTACGGCATCCGGCATGTGACTTTCTCAGATGCCACACCGGAAGAAAAAGAATTCCTGGAATTATATTTCAAACGGGAAGTCAAGCCGTTATTATCCCCGATTATTATTGAAAAACGACAGCCGTTCCCATTTCTCCGGAACAAAGAAATTTATATCATTGTGCATCTGGCATCCAAAAAAGGTGTAAAACTCGGTGTCATCCCTGCCGGCAGCCGGACAGACAGAGTCATCCGTCTGGATAAGACAGGCAGATTTATTTTGCTGGAAGATATGATCCTGCATTTTGCGCCCCAGGCATTTAAGAATTACAAAGTCCTGGATTCTGCGTTAATTCGGATTACCCGGAGCGGTGCGATCCGGTTTGACGGTTCTGCCGCCGACGAAGAGACGGATTTCCGGGACATCGTAGAAGATCTGATCCGCAAGCGCAAGAAGCGTGAACCCGTCCGGCTCCAGATGAACAGCATGTTAGATGAAGATGCTATGGCATATCTATTAAGAAAGCTGAAACTCTCTCGGAAGCAATTATTTCTGGAAGAAACACCGTTAGATTTATCTTTTGTCTACAAAATCAGTGATCTGATTACTGATCCAGAACGTGTCAGAGAGTTAAAATATCCCGTCCAGAAACCGCAGAACAGACCGGATATTTCCGCAAGAGAAAGCATGATGTCCCAGATTGCGGATCATGATTTATTATTATCTTATCCCTATGAATCCATGTCGCCGTTTTTGAGATTACTGAACGAAGCGTCGCTTGATCCGGACGTGATTTCGATTAAAATCACGCTTTACAGATTAGCATCTCACAGCCAGGTCATTGAAGCGCTCTGTCAGGCGGCGGAAAACGGCAAGGAAGTGCTTGTACTGGTAGAACTCCGTGCAAGATTCGACGAAGAACACAACATCCGCTGTGCAGACCGTCTGGTAGATGCCGGATGCACGGTAATTTACGGACCTCATAACATGAAAGTGCATTCTAAATTATTATTAATTACAAGAAAATCAGATGGCATGATTCAGAACTTCACGCAGATCGGCACAGGCAATTACAACGAAAAAACGTCCAGACTTTATACAGATTTATCACTCATGACAGCAAATCCGGAAATTGCGGAAGATGCCCGGCATGTCTTTGATGCACTTTCTACGGATTCTCTGGTAGAAGATACCAAGCAATTACTGGTTGCGCCGTTATGTCTGAAAAGCAGAATTTTAGCAATGCTTGACGAAGAGATCTTACATGCAAAGAACGGTGAAACAGCATATTTCGGTGCAAAGATTAACTCAATCAGTGACCGGGACATCATGGATAAACTCTGCGAAGCATCCCAGGCAGGTGTGCGGATAGAACTGGTTGTCCGGGGGATCTGCTGTCTGAAACCGGGGATTCCGGGCTATACAGACAACATCCGGATTGTCAGCATTGTGGGTCGTTATCTGGAACACAGCCGGATCTATATTGCAGGGATCGGAGAACGTTCCCGGATTTACATCAGTTCTGCGGATTTCATGACAAGAAACACAGTCCATCGTGTAGAAGTCGCTGCGCCGATCTTAGATCCGGCATTGAAAACGCAGATTTTAAATCTGATGACACTGTTTCAGTGTGACAATCAGAAAGCCCGTCTTGGACAGCCGGACGGCAGTTTCAGCCCGGCAAAATCCGGATTGCCCAGGATAAATGCCCAGGAAACGCAGTATCTCCAGGCAGAAGAAGGCGCAAAATAAATAAATTTTTAAAATAAATTCCAGAAAGGACAATTCTATGCAGGAAACCAACGAAAGCAAAAATTCTGATTTAAATACAAATTCCACACCGGATAGCGATCCGGAAAACTGGAAACAACAGGCGGCAAAATCCCTGTGGATGTTCCTGACGATCGCCGCCGTCATCCTGTTCTATTATCTGATCCAGTATCTGGGGAGTATTTCCAGCTTTATTGCTATGGTTCTCACCGGGATCAGTCCTGTGATCTGGGGACTGGCACTGGCATATCTTCTCGAACCGATTGCAAACTTCTGGGAACGCAATCTTCGTGCCTGGCGGATGCCGAAAAGTTCTAATCCGGAAAAAACTGCCAAGCGACTCCATGTTGCTTCGGCAATTCTCATGGTGATTACCGCATTTGTTTTTATCGCACTATTATTATTACTGATTGTACCGGAAATTTCCAAGAGTATTGCCGGTGTTGCCAAAACACTGCCGTCCCAGATGGAAAATTTCTTTGTCAGACTGCGGGACCGGTCGTTTTTTGACAATTCCACAACCGTCGGCGCATTTGCCAACAATACGCTTCTGACAGCGTTTCAATCTACAGAAAAATGGCTTTCGGAACTGCCGTTTCAGGCGCAGAAATTAATCAACTATTTCTACACCGGTGTCAAAAGCGTTTTTAACGTTGTCTATAATCTGGTCATTGGCATGATCCTGTCCATGTATATCACAATTGACAAAGAAAAATTATTCCGGCAGATCCGCAAAATCACCTACAGTGTCTTCCCTGTGGAGACAGCCAACAAAATGCGCCGGATGCTCCGACGTGGCAATCATAAATTCAGTGCGGCAATCCGTGGTAAAGTCGTCGATTCCATGATAATTGGTGTCATCTGTTTTGTATTGCTGTCGATTCTGAATCTGCTCCCCTGGTTTGCATTTCCCTATCCGGTATTATTAGCCGTAGTTGTGGGTGTGACGAATGTTGTTCCGTTTTTTGGACCATTCGTGGGCGGATTCATCACCGGTGTCCTGGTATTGTTTGACAATCCCCGGATGGTCATTGCCTATGTGATCCTGATTGTTGTCCTGCAACAGTTTGATGCGAATTATCTTGATCCGCACATGGTAGGCGGTTCGATTGGATTAAAACCGTTCTGGTCAATTTCTTCTGTTCTCCTGGGGAGTACCATCCTGGGTGTTCCGGGATTTATCATCGGTCCACCGGTCGTGGCATTTATTTATGAAATTGTCAGCGAATGGACAGACGACAGACTTCGAGCCAAGCATCTGGAAGCAGAATTCAACATCCCCCCGGAAGAAGAACTAGAAGTCTTTCTGGAAACAGATGACCCCTACGGGATTCAGAAACAGAACGAGATTGAGAAAAAATTCAAATTATTCTTAGAAAAATTCAGAAATAAAATAAC
>CAMWJT010000028.1 GCA_947174625.1 uncultured Ruminococcus sp. | reverse complement strand
ATCACTGTAATTTCTTTGTTGAAGAGAGCGTCGGCGGTGACATCCCGATTATCAGTCCGTTGCATAAATGTCTGATTGCCAATTAATTTTACGCAGTTGCCGGCATCCTGAACTGCACAACGAATTTTATTTTAAATAAAATGATCACAGCAGATATGGATTTCTCTTCTGCACTGAAATTGGCACAGGAAAAAGGCTATGCAGAAAAAGATCCGACGGCGGATGTGGAAGGACATGACGCATGCCGCAAGATCTGTATTTTATCTTCTCTGGCATTTGGCAAGCATGTCTATCCGGAGTCTGTACATACCAAGGGTATCCGGGAAGTAGAACTGAAAGATACAAAATTATGCGGACAGCTTGGTTATGCGATCAAGTTAATTGCCAGAGTGCAGATGTTGGAAAATGGCAAAATTCTGCCGACTGTCATGCCGATGGCTGTCGAAGAAGAGAATTTATTATCACAGGTCAACGGTGTTTACAATGCCGTTATGGTAAGAGGCGACGGAATCGGCAAGGCAATGTTCTATGGACGTGGCGCAGGCAAATTCCCGACAGCAAGTGCCGTCCTGGGGGACATGATCGAAGAAGTCCAGCTCAGTGATACCATTCCGTCACAGACATGGGAAAATGTCAATTCCACGGATTTCATTGAAGATTTTGCAAAATTCACGGCAAAATACTATTTCCGGACGAGCAGTGCCGATATTGTCTTATTATCTGAGATTTTCGGGGCAATCGACGAAAAGACGATCTCAACGGATGAGGGTGAACTTGTATTTGTCACCGGCAATACGCTCACCAGGACAGAATTAGAAATTGCCATGAGATTCCTGGCACAGAAGGGAATCCAGGTATTTGCACAATATCCGGTACTGACGGCTTGATATTAAATTAAATACGAAACATCAAAGCACTGCACTCTTGTTCGGAACAGGAACAGAGACAGTGCTTTTTTATAAAAAAATATAAATTAAGGAGTTGAATTCATGAAAGAATTCGCCAAATACGTCAGTCTGAATGTCCTGGGGATGCTGGGTACTTCCTGCTATATCCTCGCAGATACGTATTTTATTGCCCAATGGATCGGTGCGGACGGCATTGCGGCGCTGAATCTGGTATTGCCAGTTTTTAGTCTGATTAACGGACTGGGTCTGCTGTTCGGGATCGGCGGTGCGACCAAATATACGATTTATAAAAATTCCGGAGAAGATTTGCAAGCAGACCGGATTTTTACGCATGCGATCTATCTATGTATTTTTATCAGCTGTTTTTTCGTCCTGGCAGGGATTTATTACGCTGACCGGATTGTCGTATTACTGGGTGCAGATGAAATAACATTCGCAATGAGCCGGATTTATCTGAAAATATCCCTGCTTTTTTCGCCGGTGTTTATATTAAATCATATTTTACTTTGCTTCGTCCGCAATGACGGCGCACCCGAACGACCAATGACGGCAATGCTCGCCGGGAGTTTATCTAATATTTTCCTGGATTATTTTTTTATTTTTATTCTCAATCTCGGCATGACTGGGGCAGTCCTGGCAACTTGCTGTTCGCCGATTATCAGCATGCGTGTCCTGACTCCGTTTTTCCGGGAGAAGAAACATCATTTTCATCTGATTCCGGCAAAACCCGGTTTTCAGGATTTTAAAAATATCATCCTGCTTGGCGGTTCGTCGTTTATTTCCGAACTGTCCGGGGGGATTGTCATCCTGGTATTTAATATCTTAATTCTGAAAATTGCAGGCAATACCGGTGTTGCCGCCTATGCGATTATTACGAACGTCTCGCTTGTTGTCACAAGCATCTGGACGGGAACGGCACAGGGCATGCAGCCTTTAGTGAGTGAAGCCTATGCACAGAAGCAATCTCATATTCAGTATTTTCGCTATGCCTGCGTGACAGTCATCGGGTTATTTTTCCTGATCTATGGTATGATTTATCTTTTAGCAGATCCGATCGCCGGATTATTCAACAAAGAACAGAATGCGGAATTGCAGGAATATGCCATCCAGGGACTGCGTTATTATTTCTCCGGTGCGATTTTTGCAGGACTGAATATTTTGACGGCAATGCTGTTATCTGCCACGGAACAACCTGTACAGAGCAATCATATTTCACTCCAGCGGGGCTTGCTCATCATGATTCCGACGGTGTGGGTTTTATCGCAGATCTATGACATGAAAGGCATCTGGCTGACTTATCCGGTGACGGAAATTCTGACGTTCCGGTACTCGCTTCGTTTCGCAAAACAAGCTGTAAATTTTCCGAAAAAAGTCCACCATATCTGATAAAATACACAAAAATTTGATACAACTATTGACAACTCTGACAAAATAGAGTAAAATAATAGTAATAAATATTTAAATTTTTTTAAATTTCAATTTCAGAAAGGATGATGCGTATGCTCAAAAAAATTCTGTCCTGCCTCCGGGAATATAAACTTCCCACGTTCCTGACGCTCTTTTTTATTCTGGCGGAGGCAGGAATCGAAGCACTTCTGCCATTTATCATGACCCGGCTTGTGACAGATGTCCAGAATGCCGCCCCGATCAATGAAGTGCTACGGGTCGGGATTATTCTCATGATTCTGGCGATTGTCTCCATGATGTGCGGTGGCTCGGCAGGGTTCACGGCATCCAAAGCCGCCACCGGATTATCGAAAAATCTCCGTCATGATATGTTTGAACGGGTGCAGACTTACTCATTCCAGAATATCGACAAATTTTCGTCGTCCTCGCTCGTCACCAGAATGACAACGGATATTACCAATGTCCAGATGGCTTTCATGATGATTATCCGGATGGGTCTGCGAAGTCCGCTGATGTTTATTTTCTCTGTAGTCATGGCATTCAAAATGGGCGGTTCGCTTGCAATGGCATTTGTATTTGTGATCCCGGTATTGCTGCTAGGATTATTTTTTATCAGCAAGTATGCGATGCCGGCATTCCGGAGCGTATTCAAAAAATATGACAGACTGAACGAGTCCATCGAAGAGAACGTCCGGGCAATGCGTGTTGTCAAGGGCTTTTCCAGGGAAGAACATGAAAAGAAAAAATTCGGGATTTCTGCAGATGACATCTGCAAGGATTTTACAAAAGCTGAGCAGATTATCGCTCTGAACACACCCTTGATGCAGATCTGCATGTATTTTGACATGGTATTTATTTTACTTGTCGGCTCAAAAATGGCGATTCTGGAACATTCCGTAAATGTCAGCCAGATTTCTGCCATGCTGACTTATGGGGTGCAGATTTTAGTAGCACTGATGTTCCTGTCCATGATCTATGTCATGGTCACAATGTCTGTTGAATCTGCCAAGAGAATCTATGAAGTGCTTACGGAAGAACCGACGATTCACAATCCGGAAACACCTTTGCAGATCGTGACAGACGGCGCAATTGTATTTGAGAATGTCAGTTTCAAATATTCTGAGACGGCACAGAAATTTGCGCTGTCGGATATTAATCTGCAAATCCAGTCCGGACAGACTGTCGGGATTATCGGCGGTACAGGGGCAAGCAAATCCACGTTAGTACAGTTAATCCCTCGATTATATGACACAACAGAAGGATCTGTCAAAGTCGGCGGTGTGGATGTCCGCAATTATGATTTAGACGTTCTGCGAAATGCCGTTGCAATGGTATTACAGAAAAACGTCCTGTTTTCCGGGACAATCAAAGAAAATCTGCGCTGGGGCAATGAAAATGCGACAGACGAAGAGATTCTGGAAGCATGTAAACTGGCACAGGCAGATGAATTTGTCCAGAATTTCCCGGATGGTTATGATACTTATATTGAACAGGGCGGAACGAACGTCTCCGGTGGTCAGAAGCAGAGGCTCTGCATTGCCAGGGCATTGCTCAAAAAGCCCAAGATCCTGATTCTGGATGATTCCACCAGTGCTGTTGATACTAAGACAGATGCTTTCATCCGGCAGGGATTCCGAGATTTTATTCCGGATACCACAAAAATTATCATCGCTCAAAGAATTTCTTCGATTCAGGATGCGGATATGATTATTGTCCTGGACGGTGGTGCTGTGAGTGCTGTCGGGACGCATGAAGAATTGCTCCAGACAAGTGAGATCTATCGTGAAGTCTACGAACAGCAAGTGAATGGGAATCAGGATAATCAAGATAATCAGGATAATAACGGAGGTGAGAATAATGCCTGAAAAACCAGTCAGAAAACCAGTAAAAAAAGGTGTTCTCAAACGGATTCTCACAATGATGTTCTCATTTTATCCGAAATTACTGCCGATTACGATTGTCTGTATTATTTTTTCCTCGATTGCGGCTTCCATCCCGGATATTTATATCCAGAAAGTGATTAAAGTCA
Source organism: uncultured Ruminococcus sp. (assembly GCA_947174625.1). Classification (GTDB taxonomy): domain Bacteria; phylum Bacillota; class Clostridia; order Oscillospirales; family Ruminococcaceae; genus UBA3855. The sequence goes on along the minus strand of CAMWJT010000028.1, from coordinate 6,480 downwards.
TCACAGATACTATGGAAACCGGGGGTACATGGCAATCCGCCAGTGAAAAAATTATTCCCATGATGCTGTTTCTGATTGTATTATATCTGATTTCTACAGTAGCGATTACAGCATACTCCCAGTTAATGGCAACTATCACGCAAGGAACGCTGAATAAAATGCGGCAGTCCATGTTTAAGGGCATGCAGAATCTGCCTGTCAGATATTTTGATACACACAAACATGGCGACATCATGAGTTATTACACAAACGATATTGATGCACTCCGGCAGTTGATCTCTCAGGGACTGCCGAATCTGCTCCGAGCCGGGACGATTGTCATTGCTGTGTTCCTGATTATGTTGTCTTACAGCTTCTGGCTGACGCTCCTGGTAATTGTTGGTGTGATTTTCATGATGCTTGTGACAAAAGTCATGGGCGGTGGAAGTGCCAAATACTTCTTACGGCAACAAAAATCTATCGGTGATGCAGAAGGTTATATCCAGGAAATTATGAACGGTCAGAAAGTCGTGAAAGTATTCTGTCATGAATCTCAGGCACAGAAAGATTTTGATGAGATCAACGAACAGCTCTGTCATGACAGCTATCGTGCGAATGCTTATGCAAATACGCTTGGACCTGTTATCATGAATATCGGCAATATCCTGTATGTTCTCGTTGCTGTCCTGGGCGGTGTGATGGTACTCAATCATGTGAAAAATTACAGTCTGTCCGGTGCGATTCTGGATGTCAGCATTGTACTGGCATTCCTGAATATGACAAAGCAGTTCACGGGGAATCTGAACCAGGTCACACAGCAGATCAATGCTATTGTGATGGCGCTCGCTGGTGCGGAGCGGATTTTTGATTTGATGGATCAGGAACCGGAAACAGATGACGGTTATGTACAGCTTGTGAATGCTGAAATTTCGGAATCCGGCGAGATCACAGAGACAGATGCTTATACAGGCAAATGGGCATGGAAGCATCCGCACCAGGCGGACGGGACTGTGACTTACACACAGTTGCAAGGCGATGTCCGGATGTCCGAAGTGGATTTTGCTTATGAAGAAGGCAAGACCGTTCTGCATGATGTGTCTGTCTATGCGAAACCCGGTCAGAAAATTGCATTTGTCGGTGCGACCGGCGCAGGCAAGACGACGATTACAAATCTGATTAACAGATTCTATGATATTGCAGACGGCAAAATCCGGTATGATGGCATTAATATTAACAAGATCCGGAAATCGGATCTGAGAAGATCCCTGGGGCTTGTTTTGCAGGAAACGAATCTGTTCACGGGGACGGTTATGGAAAACATCCGGTACGGCAAACTGGAAGCGACTGACCAGGAATGTATTGACGCTGCAAAACTTGCCGGGGCAGATGATTTCATCAGCAGACTTCCGAACGGTTACGACACCATGCTGACCGGGAACGGTGCGAATCTCTCGCAGGGACAGCGCCAGTTAATTGCAATTGCCAGGGCGGCAGTTGCCAATCCGCCGGTTATGATTCTGGATGAAGCGACATCCTCGATTGATACCAGAACGGAAGCCATTGTATCTGCCGGCATGGATAAGCTCATGGCTGGCAGGACAGTATTTGTAATCGCTCACAGATTGTCAACTGTCCGGAATTCAGATTTGATTATGGTTCTGGATCATGGCAAAGTGATTGAAAAAGGCAATCATGACGAATTGATCACCCAGAAAGGACAGTATTACCAGTTATACACAGGCGCATTTGAATTAGAATAATTAAAAAAAGCCTCATGATCGAGGCTTTTTTATTTTAATTTTCTGGATTTGCAAGCAATTCATTCCAGTTCTGGTAAAATTCTTCTGTTACAGGAAAATACGTGTAACTCCCGGTCTCGACCGGATCGCCGGGGACTTCCATCTGCACACAGAGAATCAGATAATACTGCTCATGTGTAACATCATATTCCAAAGTCAAGAATCCGTCCTGTTCGGTGAATTCTATCACAAATTTCTGATAAGATTCTCCTTTCTCAAAATCCGGGAATCCCACAATTGCCTGTAATTCCTGTGAAGCCACCAAAACCGATAATTGCTGTTTCCGTTCCTGCGAAATCAAGTATTGCGTGTCGTTTTCCACATGATAATTCCCCTGAGCATCTTTGGAAAAACTTTCATCATGGATTAAAACAGGTGTGCTTCCTAACTGGATTGTGACAGGATCAGGATCAGAATCCGAATCCGGATCAAATTCAATTGGTTCTTCATCAAATAATTGTTCAAAAATCTGCTCTGTGGTTAATAAATAGAATTCGTCCGGGTTACGCAATTGATAGCGTGTTTCTGCCGGAATCATGACATCCCGTATTTCTGAAATCAGCTCCGGATTGTAATAGAATCTGTTTGCATTGTCCGTGATCAATCCGGACATCTGGAATCTGAGCGTAAAGCGTTCCGGATGCTCTGGATGATCAGGATTATTAAAATAAAACTGGAAAAATTCGCCGTCTTCTAATATCGGGATCTGTTTATCATCTGACGGGAGCTGTTCCCATTCTGCCTGATTTAATAATTCTGCCAATTTCTCGTGCTGTTCGTCCGTGGGGATCAGATACAAGGGAGCATATTCCACAAAGATTGCTCGTTCCTGCATCTGTGAGAAATCTCCGAACGGCGAAACAGTTTCCTGATTCACTGCAACTTCAACGGGTTCTTCATCAAATAACTGTCCAAACAGATTGTTTTTCCTGTTGTCTATCTGATAGCGTGTTTCTGCCGGGAGAAACAGCTCCCGGATCTGTGTAGCAAGATCATGGATTTCATAAAGTTTCGTGGAATTATCGCTTGTAACTGTAATATGCGAACTGAAATGCACGCTGAACCGTTCTTCCGGTGTCGCAAAATAAATCGTAAAAAACGGGTTTTCTTCTGAATTGATTGCACTTGTATCCAGATCTTCGACTTGTATTTCTTTCCATGCTGCCCGGTTCAGCAGTTCTGCTAATTTCGAATGCTGTTCTTCCGTCGGAATGATATATTGCAGTTTATAATCTGAAAAGATCAGTCTTTCCTGCATCTGTGAGACATCCCCGAATGGCGATTCCTGAAACATGTAGTCCAGGATTTCTTGTTCATAACTCGGATAGCAGGCAGTTGCCGGACTTTCAGACGGCAGATCAAAATAGGCTAACGGATTGGCAAGCAGGGCTTTGATACTGTCATACTCTGCCTGAGAAATTTCAAGGCAGTAGGTTTGCATCTCATCAGAATTTTGTGATTGTTTGATGACAACAGCAGTGATGTTACCATCATTCCAGAATTCGAGCCAACTGGATTTTGCACAGATGATAAATTCTTTTTTGCCGCCTACCATGAAATCCGTCTGAAAATCCGAAACACGGCTTGCCAGGGTATTTTGCAGGCATTCCAACAACTCCCTTGTATCAGATTCATTGATTGTAAAATACTGCTTGGCGGATTCCTGCATGATCGCATAAATCCGGTTTTCGTCGGAATTATCCGGATTATCAAACGCAATACTTCCACCAGGTGCAAACTGACTCTGACTTTCTGACGGTGTCCGGGTAAGTTGCAAAAGTCCACCCACACTGACGGCGATAATTGCACATGCCATTACGCCGGACAGTGCATATCTGAAAATCGGCAGTCTGGCAGGTTCTGCCTGAAAAACATGTTCTTCTCTGGATAACAGCTCCAGTTTCTGGATCATGTTCTTTCTGGATTCTTCCGGCAATTTGATTTTTTTGACAGCATTCTGTAAGTCTTTTTCGTTCATGATAAATACTCCTTTCTGTAAATTTCTTCGAGTAATTTTCTCCCCTTGGACAGACGCATTTTGACAGCACTCTCACTTTTTTTGATAATCCCGGCAATTTCCTGCATCTTGTAACCCTCTACATAGTGCAGGATTAATACAATCCGGAATTTTTCAGGGACTTGCAGTAACGCATCCAGAATTGCATGATCTTGTGAGACTGTTTGTCCGGATAATTTTAGTAATTCCGGTTCTGTCGGAATCGCACGTTTTTTCTGCCGGTGCATTGTCCTGCATTGATTGAGTGCAACCGTAATCAGCCAAGCCTTGCGGTGCTGTTCGGAAGTAAACTCCGGCGCACAGGTCAGATATTTTAAAAAAACTTCCTGCACGGCATCTTCTGCGTCCGCATGGTGTCTCAGGGACATCAGACAAATCCGATACAGCATATCGCCGTATTGATTGACAAGTTCTGCTGTCTGCATGGTATATCCCCCCTTTTTTGAAAGCTTTCACTAGTAATACGCACAGGACTTTGAAAAAGTCAATTTTAAAATCAATTTTTTTGAAAAATTTTTTAAACAAAAAAACAGACCGGAGCTGTCCGGTCTGTTCTGTCTGGCATGATAATTAAAAATCAAGAAACATCAATAAAATCTATATAATCTGCGCCATGCAGAGCGATATGTTCTTTTCTGCCCTGGAGATTATCGCCCAGTAATAATTCAAAGACTTCCTGCATCTGTTCGGCATCCGAAGGCATGACTTTGATTAATCGCCGGGTGTCCGGGTTCATGGTTGTTAAACTCATCATTTCCGGTTCGTTCTCGCCAAGTCCCTTAGATCTCTGGATTGTGTATTTTGCATTGCCGATTTTTTTCAGGATTGCAGATCGTTCTTTTTCCGTGTAGGCAAAATATGTCTTTGCTTTCGTTGTGATCTCATATAATGGCGATTCTGCAATATAGACATAACCTTCCTGGATTAAAGTGGGCGTTAGTCTGTATAGCATAGTTAAAATTAACGTCCGGATCTGGAAACCGTCTACATCCGCATCCGTGCAGATAATAATCTTGCTCCAACGAAGATGATCCAGACTGAATTTTGCAAGATTCCCTGTATTTTTTAAATTCACTTCGACACCGCATCCCAGGACTTTCAATAAATCCGTGATAATATCGCTCTTGAAGATCCGGGGATAGTCAGCTTTCAGACAGTTCAGGATCTTGCCACGGACTGGAATCACGGCTTGAAATTCGGCATCCCTGGCAAGTTTGACAGCTCCCAGTGCAGAGTCTCCCTCCACGATGTATAATTCTCGCCTGGTAATATCTTTTGTCCGGCAATCCACAAATTTTTCTACCATGTTGGCAAGATCAATATTGCCGGCGAGTTTCTTCTTGATGTTTAATCGGGTCTTTTCCGCATTCTCACGGCTTCGCTTGTTGATTACTACCTGTTCGGCGATTTTATTGGCTTCTTCGGGATTCTCAATAAAATAAATCTCTAACTGATGCTTGAGAAAATCCGTCATGGCATCTTGTATAAATTTGTTTGTGATCGCTTTTTTCGTCTGGTTCGCATAAGAAGTCTGTGTCGAGAACGACGAAGAAACCAGAACTAAACAATCTTTCATGTCATCAAAAGACGCTGCGGATTCGTTTTTCTGGAGTTTATTATTGGCTCTCAGGTAATTATTGATCTGGGACAGGAATGCACTCCGGACAGCTTTATCCGGTGAACCGCCATGCTCCAGGAAACTGGAATTATGATAATATTCCAGTAAATTGATCTGATTGGAGAATGTCAGTGCTACAGATAATTTTACTCTGTAATCCGGCTTGTCTGCCCGATCCCGTCCCATGCGTTCCGCCGTCCAGCATTGCACAGATGTCAATGTCTTATCGCCGGTGAGTTCCTGGACATAATCCGAGATGCCGTGTTCATAATAATATTCTTTTTCTAAGAAACTGCCGTCTTCCTGTTGGGAACGATAGAGAAAGACCAGTCCGGGATTGACAACGGCTTGCCGTCTGAGAATATCATGAAAAAACGCATCGGGGACAAGAATCTCTGTAAATACGTCAAGATCTGGTTTCCAGTGTGTTTTTGTACCGGTGATTTTTCCGGTGTATGCTTTTTTCTGCAATCCGCCGATGTTCTCGCCTTTTTCAAAATGTAGTGTATATTCTGTATTGTCCCTATGTACGATAACATCCATGAATGCAGAAGCATACTGCGTGGCACACAAGCCCAGTCCGTTCAGTCCGAGCGAATAATTGTAAGCGTCTTCCTGATATTTACCGCCTGCATATAATTCACAATAGACCAATTCCCAGTTATAACGCTGTTCGGATTGGTTAAAATCCACTGGACAGCCACGACCGAAGTCTTCGACTTCAATTTCGCCGTTATTCCAGCGAGTGATGATAATTTTATCACCGAATCCGGCTCTTGCTTCGTCAATCGAATTAGAAATAATCTCAAATACAGAATGCGAACAGCCGTCCAGACCGTCAGAACCGAAAATCACGCCGGGACGTTTCCGGACTTTGTCCGCACCTTTGAGCATGGTAATACTTTCGTTGCCGTAATCCTGTTTTTTTGTCATAATTTTGATAATCTCCTCTCTGTTCTGATTTTTAACATTACTATTCTAGCACAAAATACTGGACTTGTCAAATAGAAAATTTTTTATAATCCGCTTGACAGCTCCGGATTTTTGTGTTATGATAAGTTATAAAT
>CAMWJT010000027.1 GCA_947174625.1 uncultured Ruminococcus sp. | reverse complement strand
CAAGCGTATTCAGATTCTCATCTGCTGTAGCCGGAACGCCCATCGTTGTCAGATTCTGAGCAATCACTGTAGCAGTATCACTCAGCTGATCAGCAGTCTGATTCCATTTTGCAATCATTTCTTCTGTCAGAGAATCCAGAATTTTAGCATTTTTATGCAGATGTGCCTTGGAAGCAGAAAGATTCCATGTATCAATGTCATTGATACTCAGTGAATTGAGCGTTGTGAAATTAACATGCGTGTGCGCCATCTGGATCAGATTTGCAGTCAGAGAATCCACATAATTGATTGTAGCGTAATCCGTCAAATCCACGCCGTCAAGCGTTCCGGCTTGTCCGTCCTGACTATCTTTCCCATCCAGTCCGTTATGCAGCGTGACAGTATGGATACCCACTGCATCCGTGATAGTAATAATTGCGCCGTCGTTGGTCTGTTCTGTGATGACAACGGGACTGAATCCATCAACGCCATCTTTACCATTCTCACCAGATTTCCCCTTTTCTCCTGGGATTCCCTGGATGCCTTGCTGTCCGGGTTCGCCGGGGTCACCCTTATCGCCTTTGTCTCCCTTTGCGCCCGGCTGTCCGGGTGCGCCGTCTCTGCCAGGCGTTCCGGGTTCACCCCTCAAAGATACCAACCAATCAGACTGCGAACCTGTGAAGCCGTTCTGAATGGCGATTTCATAGGCTGACAATCCGTCTGCTCCATCCTTACCAGATTCCCCGGCAGAACCGCCGGGCATTTCAGCAATTTTCTTTTCAATTTCAGCTAGTAACTGCTGATACAGATCTGGTGTCGGTGGTATTGGAGAAATGCCATCATTGATAAATCCGGACGGCTTGATGTGGATTGTTACCGGAACAGTTGTTGCACGAAGTCCGGCTGTATTATTTGAATCATATCCAAAAACAGACATTCTGACATCACCTGAGTGAAGTTCCGCCGGAAGATGGCAAGAGATTCCATCTGTGCCAAGCACAAGGTTATAAGTCTTACCGCATTGCGAGAATTGTACGACTTTGTGCAATCCCGTCCATTTGTCGCCGAAGTTAAACTGCAACACAACAAATGCAATCTGATCGGAGGCGATTACTTCACGTTCCTGGATTTCTATTTTCTGATTATCAACAAAAAATTTCCACATCAGTTGTTTACCTCGAATCTTTTAGTTTCAGTGTTTCTGTCAGTCGTAATGCTGACATTTTCCTGCGTGTCAATTTCCGTCCAGGTCTGACCGCCATCTGTTGACCTGGACAATGTCCAGGAAACCGGATCACGTTCCGGAAGATCTCCCCCCGTGATATAGCTGTAAGATGCTATGGGTGTATTACCAGGAATGGAAAGAAAAATAGAAATCGGCTGATTGCCGGATCTTGCAATGCAGGTCTTTCCGTCCTGCTGATTCACAAGACATCTGCATGTTTCCTCATCATTTGGAAACGACGCACGAGATCCGTTTTCGTAGCAGGCAAATGCGTAGGACATAGCTGCCGTGTCCAGACGATTTCCGGTGGCATCATATAAACAGAGGCGGTTCATTTGTGTATAATTATCACTGCCTCGGAAATTTGTCAGTTGCCAGCGATATACAATATATGACGGTGGTTCTGCAACAGATTTCAGCTCGAAATATGTCACAGTAAACGAATCTTCGTTAATACTTGGGTTAGTATCCAATGCGAAAAACAATTCAGAAATGTCTTCCAGGTTTTCTGTCTGGATTGCGGCTTTCTTTATGCCATTGATATATAATGACAGCATATTTCCATCATTGATCCAGCGATATTCCAGCTGATAATATTGCAGATTAGACAATCGAACGGCATCGTCATAAAATCCTTGATGTCCACTGATTCTCGATCCTGGGAAAAGCGTGTAATTTCCGTTTCTGTTTTTGATCAGGCGGAAGTGCATCGCATTGGAATCCCAGTTGGTAACATATGCCGTTTCCAGATGTCTATCAGAAGAATCAAACAAGTGATGCACAAAATAGCCTGGATGACTATTGATTGGCGTGTAGTCTTTGATTCTATAAATAATCGTCCATTTCCCGGAAGCAGGCAGATCCACAGGGAATGCCGCTCTCGTGTCTCCTGACACATGAAGACCATCCGGCGTAACATAGACTTTGTTAGCCAGATCTCCATATTTTGCAGATACATCCGCAATCTTTGTGTCGCTTGTACTGTACAAAACAGGATTTTCAGCAGAGAATTTTTTTGCATTCAACACAAACTGCCGGAATCTTTGATTTCTTTGCCAGATCAGATGGCTGCCGAGAAACGCCTTTTGTACTTCCGTACTGCCGAGCATGATATTATTTGCTTGATTTAGTCTCATTTTTTCACCTCATCTGATTTATCATGTAATGACATAAAGCGTTTTTTCGTCTATTTCTTCCAGAGCATCGTATGCTTCCTGCGTAATTTTCACAATTGGGACAAACTGCTGTTTCAAAGCTGCCAAATCTGTCGAAATCTTCTGTAAGCTTTCCTGTTTATCGGATAATAGCTTGTTTTGCAGGTATTTATTCCAGCCCGTTTTGTCGTTGTCATATTTTCCGGCTGTGGCATTGGCAGAAAAATCTAGAATCAACGCCGATTCCTGAGCGTTTACAATGCCGTCGCCGTTTGCGTCTGGATAACTGCTCGTAGGCAAGCCGTTTTCTGCTGTAAATTCTGCCCATCCTGCCGCATCATTGGTATATTTTCCAGCACCGACACCAGAAATGAAATTCTGAATCAATGCAGCGTCTGATGCATTTAGAGTGTCATTTCCGTTAATGTTGGGGAATGTGTATGGATAAATGAATTTTTCTGTATTTTCTATCCATTCCCGTATATCTGGAACGAAACTATCTTTTGTGCTATTAAACCAGTTCCAAAATGCTGCATCATACTGTGCAAACAGATTGGTTGTATCAATCTGCTGAATTAAACTTGTGACCCAGCCACAGACATCCGTATTCCAACGCTCATCAGCAATGTCTTCCTGCCTGATTTCTGTCTGCCCAGCCCAGATGCGAATATAGGCAAGCGACAGCTCCCAGATTGTTTCGTCACGTTGCAAAGCAGGAGCGAAAGCGTTTTCTCCAGGCTCGCCCTTTTTTACGGCAATTTCTATATCCCTAGAATTTTTATTGAGACGCAGTACAATTCTGTCAGTACGATTCAGGATCATATCAGATCCATCCAGCGTTAGAAAACAATCTGTGTCGTTGTTGATCCATTTGCATTTGATGAATCCCCATCCAGGTGAAACCTTGACCGCCATTCCGGATGTTGCTGTTACCTGCATGGCATTTGCCGGCGTTGCAAACACGCCGTCAGAGATTAGCTTCAGAAAGAAGTTAGAAATATCATCGGCATTATATTTTCTATCGCCGTCAATACTGTCAAAAAATCCATAGGTTACCATCAATCAATCCTCCAATTTGAGAAAGTAGGTGTAATTCTGTAGCCGTTTTCGTCCTCAACTTCCGTGATTTCCGTTGCGGTGGCTACGCCAGAAATGCCATATTGATTCACAATAGAAACTGTGTCCCCAAGACCATAATCTTTGCCAAATTGATACATACCAGTGTCCAGAACCTCGCCGCTAAATTCTATCGTGGACTTGCTTTGCTCCAAATCTTCCTGTGCCTGTTGATACATAATGTCCCTGTATTGTTCGGGTGTCATTTCACCATCATCAGTATTTGATGAAATATTTCGTGCATCAATCCATTTTTCGTGTAAAAAAATTCCTTTGGCATGTTCTCGATCTTGATACATAGTGTATACTTTTCTGTCGCTGCCCTCGCCCTCTCCGGCAACCGTAGTAGAATTATAGTAGGTCGATCTGTCATAGATATAATTTGTATTGCCGATGTTTTCAAATTCCGGAGAAAAAATTACTCTTTGATTCTCGGACTGGTGCAGACTTCTATCAATACCCTTATAAATATCCATGATAAATTTTTCACCTGTAAATGACAGTTTTAAGCCGTATTGATAAGCAATACAAATATTGGATATAGTTTCTAACAAATTTTTACCAGTTACTTGCTTGTTTATTTTTTCAGGATAATTATGTTCTTTCGCTAATTCCAGTAATTTGATTGCTCTGGGATTACTGGACGTCATGGCAATCAAATTCCTGGTCACAAGATAGCGAATGCATCCTTCCACTGTTCCGCTGTAAGTAGTAAGTCCAAGAATCACTCTCCGACCAAGAATGCTTTCCGCAGAACGTCCCGAAATAATCAGATAATCACCATTTTCAGCATTTGTTGTCAATTCCGTTCTTTCCGGAATCATTGCACTTTCAGGAATGTCATGCCGGGTTATCAGCAATTCTTCTTGCGTGAATAGTGTAAATAGTTCTTTGGTTGCCCTGATATAAATTTCAAATTCTCCTGCCGTCTGGAATCTTCGCACCCAGATCACAGATGTAGCATCATCAATCACAGCTGATTTCTTGTATTTTTCACCATCAAATTCCCAGACGTATAAAATCATGTTAAACGCCCCCAAATAGTTCGGTTGTTGCGAATAAAATTCTTATAAAATCTTGATTGCTTGCAGTAAACGTAAAGTTATTGATACCAATAGCGAGCCGAAACCAGGAAGAATCAGGCTGCATGTAATTCAGCAGATTGATTTCCTCATCATCTCTCATCAGGATCATTTTCTTTTGTCCTGCCAACGTGTTGATTATGATCTGATCACCTGCCTGAAACGAATAATCAAACCCAATAAATTGCGACGTTGCTGTATGATAAATTCTTAGATCCTGTACTTCGCCGGAAATGGCAATTGTCAGAATTAGTCCGCATTCTGTATCGCCGTTGTTCAAAATACTACATAATGGCAAATTTCGTATTTCTGAGAACGGAATCGGTTCGCCAACCTGGATGGAAAACGGAAACTCGAACATTCGGACTATTTTTGATAATTCTGTATAGATCGTATGCAAAGATTCAAAATAGGGCTGTGGACAAATAATAGATATTTGAATTTCTTCCCGGTCAACGAACAGATCGCCGTCCAGGATTTCTACATAGCCATTGATCTGTACGTCTCTGTTATGATTCCGGAAATATACAGTGCAAGCCGTTTTTAATGGAAAAATCCTGTATAACCGCTGACGATTCGTTTCAATATCACCACGAAGCACCAGATCAATGACAATATTTCTCTGTTGCAATTTAGAAGAGTTATAGTATGTGCCGTCATTTGCACCGGAGCTGACGTTGACGTTGGTCGTTGGGCGTGTCAGTCCGCTGATCCGTTTCACGACATAATTTGTGGTGTTATGCGTCAATTCAAAGATTTCTCCAGCTGTATTGACAATTTTAAGTGTAAACCACTGCATTATATCACGCTTTCTTGATTCTGCTGAAGATATTGTTCGTCTGCCGATAAATATCCCATCTGCTCAGAGTCTTTGGAGAGTTGTTTGTTTGATTAAAAGTCTGGCTATTGTCTGTATTATAATAGTTATTAACAGTTCCGGCGGATGTTCCGGCTACCATTGCTCCAGAAGAAACGTCATTAAGTGTATAATTAATGTCGCTGTCCATAGTCAACCGCATAGCTTCTGACACATCATTGACAGCATTTTCCACGTATTTTTGGTTTTTTCGGATTCCGTTAGCAAGTCCCATCATGAAATCCGGCATCCAGGATTCAAAATCAGTCAATGCGCCTTTTTCCGGCACAGAGAAATGTAAAAATTCCCAGATCGTATTAGCGACATCTGAAACGGCGTTTACGACGTTCCCGATGCAATTCCGGATTCCACCCACAATGCCGTTGATAATATCTGCACCCCATGTCCAGGCTTCGTTTGCAAGATTTTTCACGAAACCGACAGCGTTATTAAATCCGTCAACAATCGTATTTTTGATACCCGTGATTTTTTCAGAAACGCCTGATTTCACGTTATTCCAGATGCTAGAAATCGTATTTTTGATACTAGTCATAACATTTTTGACAGTTGTCTTGATAGATTCCCAGGTGTTCGCAAAGAAATCTTTGATTTTTGTCCAGGAATCCGTCCAGAATGTTTTGATGCTGTCCATTCCGATTTGGAAGTCTTCCTGAAAGTTATTCCAGGCGGTCGTAAAGAAATTTTTAATGCCGTTCCAAGCGTTAGCAAAGAAATCTTTGATTTTTGTCCAGGAATCTGTCCAGAACGTCTTAATACTGTCCATTCCGATCTGGAAGCTTTCCTGAAAATCATTCCACGCAGCGGAAAAGAAATTTTTGATAGATTCCCATGTGCTAGAAAAGAAATCTGAAATAGTGTTCCAGCCGGTTTCCCATGCTTCAAAGAACGCATACAGCGTAATTTGAATTTGTTCCCACAAACCAATCCAGAAATTGCGGAAACCCTCACAATTATTCCAAAGGTAAATAAATCCTGCAACAAGTGCTGTAATTGCCGCAATGACAAGAAATATTGGATTTGTTAGGAATGTTCCGTTTAGTACCGTCATAGCAGTTTTTACTAATTTAATAGCATTTGCTACTTTTGGAACAATAGTTAAAATAGTTCCTATTATACTGATAATTTTACCGATGGCAATGAGAGCCGGTGCGATTGCCGCTACAATCAGAGCAATTTTGACAATCGTTTCTTTCATTTCCGGAGAAAGTGAGTTTAGTTTGTCAGCCAAAGCCTGAATTTTAGAAACAATAGCACGAATTGTAGGCATTAGGATTTCACTGAAACTGATAGCTAGCTCCTCAAGCTGTGATTTCAGAATTGTTAGCTGTCCTTCGAGGTTGTCCTGCATGGTTTCTGCCATTGTTTCGGCTGTTCCATCACAGCCATAAATGGCATCTCTCAGACTGTTATAGTCTTCTTCGCTTGCGTTGATGACTGCAAGCATTCCGGCAAGATTATCTTTTCCAAACAGAACCGCCGCACTTTTCAGTTGCTCTGCCTGTGTCAGTCCCTCTTCCGACTGTTCCAGGTCAGCAATGATATTGTCATAGCTCCTGAGATTGCCCTCAGCGTCGGTTATGGCAACATCAACGCCACCCATTTTTTTGCGAAGAATATCCATGATTTCGCCGAGGGATTTCATATTACCGTATTCGTCAACTAACAAGGACTTACCTGTTCCGGCTTCTTCCCATGTACCTTGCTGCGCAATTGTCAAATCATTTTGTGCATCTGTTAAATTGTTTTCAGCTTTTTGCAAATTCAGCAATGCTTTCTGTACTTCCGGTGAATTTTCACCACATTTTGCCATAGTATCAGTCAACTTGTTCTGCGCCTGTTCCAGCGTGAGAGCCGCTTTCTGCGCCTGTGAAGAATCCTCACCATATTTAGAAATTGCATCATTCAGGCTGATTTGCGCCTTTTCTATGTTAGCGGTTGCGTTCTGTACCTGTGTGGAATCATCACTATATTTTTCAAGCGCCTGATTATAGGCAATTTGTGCTTTTTCAAGGTCTAATGTCCTATTCTCAACCTTAAGCTGTGCCTTATCAACTTTGGCTTGATCTATCACATTGACAGTCTCAGTGGTCATCAGCCCAAGTGCTTCCATTTCTTTGGTGCATTTTTTAGATACGCCTGTTAAGTTTGTGAGACCGTTTTTCAGATTATTTCCGGCTTGTGATCCTTTGATGCCTGAATTTGCCATCAGTCCGAGTGCAACTGCCAGATCTTCTGCGCTTGCGTTCATTGCACCAGCGATAGGCGCACAGTATTTGAATGATTCACCTAACATGGACACATTTGTATTTGCGTTGCTGGATGCGGCTGCCAGAACGTCCGAAAAATGCCCTGCATCTTCTGCACTCATGCCCAGCGCTGTCAATGCATCAGTGACAATATCAGAAGTCGTGCCAAGCTCTTCACCGGATGAAGCGGCAAGGCTTAGAACGCCACTGATACCATTCAGCATGTCGTATGGTTTCCAGCCAGCCATAGCCATATACTCGAAAGCCTGTCCTGCCTCGCTCGCAGAAAACTTGGTCTGAGAACCCATTTCACGGGCTTTTGCCCGGATAATGTTCATTGCTGTTTCTGTGGAATCTGCGCCCTCTTCGAAAGAAAGTCCCATTTCTTCTGCCGCTTCGATCAGGGCTGGCAAGTCTTCGTCTGCAACAGTTCCGGTAATCGCTTCCACTTTGGACATTTCAGCATCAAATTCTGCACCGGTTTTGACCGCCGCCATTCCAACGTCAGCAATTCCCTTGGTGACAGGCATTAATGCAGAGCCTACATCAGAAATTTTATCTCCGACTTCCTGCATTTTTTCGCCGGTATCAGAAATTTTTGATAATGCGTCAACGGAGTTGTCAGCTTCACGCTGTAAGTTCTGCAATTCCTGCTCTGTTTCGATAATTTCTCTCTGGAGCGCATCATACTGTTCCGGAGAGATCGGATTGCCAAACTCTTTAGAAACATCTTTCGCCGACTGTTTTAGTTCTTTCAGCTCGTCGGAAGTGGATTTAATTTTGTTCTGAATTTGATTGTACTTTTCCTGCGAGATGTCGCCATTTGCAAGCTGTTTGTCAGCAATTTCAGACTGCTCTTTCAAGTCTTTCAGCTTTGATTCAGTCTCGCTGATTTTCTGCTTGATCGGGTCATACTTTGCTTTCCAGGCATCATAGTTGTCTTTTGTCTGCGCCGCCTGTTCACTTGCTTTTTTCAAGGTTTCCAGTTTATCACTGGTAGAATCGACTGCATCAGCAAGAAGTCTTTGCTTTTGTGCAAGTAGTTCTGTATTAGTTGGGTCAAGTTTCAGCAGTTTTTCTACATCCTTTAGCTGAGACTGTGTGCCTTTAATGTTTTTGTTGACACTTTCCAGAGTTTTTGACAGCTTGGTAGTATCGCCGCCGATTTCAACTGTAACACCCTTGATTCTGTTTGCCGTAGCCGATCACCTCACATTAGAATGAATCAAAGTCAGACTGCTGTGCCTTATAGCTGTATTTGTATTCGTCATTTTCACGCTCAACGAACATATCGTTGATTAATCCGATTGTCAGTAGATCGAGTTCCTGCATGGAAAGTCCTAGCTGCTTACACCTGAGTAAAAATAATGGTGTTGTCATTTCCCTGTCAATCGGACGAGATTTTTTTTTGACTTTGCCTGTGTTTCTACGTTCAGCCCCCACAACTCAATGAGTTTTGGCAGAATTTCGTAAATACTGAATGTATTGAACTGTTCCAGCCAATCATCCGGACTGTCCGGCACGTTATCAGGAACGGCATGTTTTGCCATGATATAGGCAACATTTTCAAACATTTCCAGACTTTCTATGTCTATTTCAGAATTTTCAGCATTGCCATTTTTGACGGATTTTTGCAGGATTGCAAGATCTTTGTAAATATCACGCCCGAATTTCAGACGGTAAAGGCGAGGCACAGCCGCACTCGCCTTGAATGGCACTTCTAAGCCGTCAATTGTAATATTTTTCTTGATTGCCATGTGATCACCTCATTCTTAGGATTGTTCTGACGCTGTAACTGTTTCATTTCCCGCTGTAAATTCGGGCATATGAACGGACTTGAACCATTCCTTATAAACTGTTTCGTCAGTGGAAACAGTTGTTTTAGCCTTGACGACGCCATTGGGTAGTGACAGCATTTTGATTGCAAGTGTGTCTGTTTCCGGCGTTTTGGAATCTTCCGTTGTATTGCCATTGATTCCGGGTCTGGACGCTGCACAACGATATGCCACATGTCGGATATGATTCTGATCGCCGTCAAATTCCCAGAATAATGCAAATTCTGAAATTTCGGCATCTGTGTTCTCCACCTGTAAGCCGTTGTTGTCGATCTTCTCGCCAAGAATATCCACAGCAAAGATAGTTTCCATCAACGCAATTTCTAAATCGCCTTCGTAGCCGGAGTTGTTATTGATAACATAGTAAACCGTGTTGTCAGCGTAGAAATTTTCCGATTCGCCGTTTGCGTCAATTGACAACGACACTGCCCCCGGAATCCGGACAGGTGGTGCATAATTAGGGATTTTTTCGCCCGTTGTTGTGGATTCAGACCAGTTTAAAATTTTAGCATAATACACATTGTTCAAACCAAATTTGACTTTGTTGTTTTTACCTTTTGCCATTTAAAACGCTCCTTTAGTTCAAATATTTTTTCAGAAGTTCGTCAAATTTTTCAGCTCCGTGTTCTTCTGCCGGAGCAATATGCGGCTGCGCTTCTACCCTTCCGCCGTTTCGCTTGGCGTGTCCATGTTCTAGCAAATGTGCGATCTGATAACGATTCTTGGAATGAACCACAATTTGTAAACTGTGGCTTTTTTCAGCCACTTTCTTAGTCGTCCAGCTTTTGCCGTATTTGCCAGTACGCTTCGGGGCGTTGGAAGAAATCTCTTTTTTTACCTGCGATGCAGTTTTCTGGACGGCTTTCTTCATAGCAGAATCCGCCAACTCCGAATATTCTTGCAAGCCGTTCATGATTTCATCCGCCATATCTTCTATGCTAATCCCTGCCATTACACATCACCATTCAGAATGATTTCTGTTTCATACAACACTTCATACATTTTTTCGGATGTAATATATGCCTCTGTCTTATCAAATGAGATTTTGTTCTCGTGCAAAATTTTTTCCAGTTTCTGCTCCAGAGCAAAGTCTTTCCGGTCAGAATATAATTCTATATTCAGATTCACAATTGCCTGATAATTGGAATTATCTGCATAAAAATCATCCCGACCCGGAAACAGGTACACCAGATACGGCAACGGTGGCGCAGAATTGTCTTCCCAGTGATGATATACAACCGGCAAGCCTGTGCCTGCAAGCAGTTCTGCGATTTCTCTGTAGGTCATCATTGGACACCGCCTTTCTGTTCTGCGTAAAGTTCCAGTGTGTCAGCATTTTTCAAAAAATCTCGATAAATCACATAGCGCATGCCGTGAAAAATCAGCTCCGGTTCTGATTGATAGTCCCCTGGGAACACCTCAAAGACAAAAGCTGGATGCAAGCCGTTCTGTCCACCAGAGAAAAACTCAGCCCGTGTCACAGATCGTACTTTGCAAAAAATTTGTCGTTCAATTTCCTGGTCATGCTGGACATGCAATTCATCTCTGATTTTCTCCTGTTTCACGAGAATTAACACATCATCCATTTAATCATCCCTCGCTTTTTCTGAAAACACCCTGTTATTCAACTGATAGCGTAACATCCGGGGCATTGTCTCCCCGGTGTCACGTTTCCGCCACATCCAGGCGGCATACATTAATTCCAAATGCAGATCATCATCTGTCAAAGTAATCCCCTCTCTGGTGATTTCGATATAGGCGGCATGCGGGGTGTATGGACAAAACAATTTGGATTTTGTTGTTTTTTTTTACCACGTGGGGGGGGATTGGTGGGGGGGGGGGTTTGGGGAGGGGGGTTGTGG
>CAMWJT010000026.1 GCA_947174625.1 uncultured Ruminococcus sp. | reverse complement strand
TAGTTATACAGCCCCCACAATGCAGGACTTCCGATAATGTAATTGCCAAAGGGCTGATTTTCATAGAGATCGGACTTGAACAGCGCATTATGAGCAAATACACCGCCGTCCGAGTGACCGTACAGCGTTGAGGTGGCGCAGTCGATAGGATAGTTTTCGCAGAGGTAAGGCATAAGATTGTCGGTAATGAAATCGAGCATCTTATCACGGTTCACCACCAGATCAAAGTAGCGGATATTCCCGTCAGCATCGTTGACATTATAGCTATACCAGATACTGACAAGTATCACAGGAGCAGCCTCGCCGTCTTCTATGACCTTTCTCAGCTCCGTGTGATTGCCAAAGCGCCAGATGCCATCCGTCAGGAAGAATACAGGATAGGTCTTGTCCTTGTCGTAATCCGGCGGCAGCGTCACATGAACTACAAACTCTTTGTCAAGCTCCTCGTCGTAGATACTGATCTCGTCTATGGAATCCTTGATCGCTTCAACAGCATTGCGGTCATACTCCCAAAGGTCACGAAAGTCTCCAGTCTCTTCCTCATACCACAAATACAGCGAGGGATCCTCTGTATTGATTGTGCCTTCAGGTAAAACCTCATAATCGCCTGTTTTCAGAGCTTCATTGGCAACCTGCACATAAAGGACATCCTGTTCAATCATCTCATCAGAATACCCATATTCGGCATCCATTTTTCTGATCCAGTCAAGATACTCCTCAAATGATTCAAACGACAGTTCCTCAGTTTTGGACTCACCGTTCTCATCCATTGTAGAGGTGGTGAATGCAATCAGCCCGCCATCATAATTAGGATCAGCGTATGGAACAGCGTACGGAACGAGATATCCATCAACAAGAATGATCCTAGCATAAGGACTGCCGCCATTCTCACCTTTTTCCTCGGCAATCCTGATATTCTCCATAGCCGTTTCGTATTCCTCATCGGTCATATGGTCACGGTAGCTCTCGATATTCTCACGCCACTCGTCAATGCTTGGTGTATAGAACTCCACACTGACCTTATGCTCTGTCTGAGCCGGTTCTGCTTCTGTTGACGGTTCTTCCGGCACATCAAGAAGTGTAAGCGCATGTTTATCCACTCTTGAACGCTCTGTTTCCGTCATTTTGTTGACAAGCTGTATCGGTTCAGCAGTCTGTACGATCTCCGTGGACATGCTTTCACTGTTTTCTGTGTTACTGTTGCAAGCACTGACTGATAACAACATTGTCATGAATAAAAAAATTACAATTGCCTTTTTCATGATTTTTCCTTTCTGTCTCTGGATTTCAATTTTCATGAGAAAATTAATATTTAACATTATACCAGACCTGATTGAAAAAGTCAACCTGCTCATAATTACAATATATTTACAAAATAATATTTTTTAGATACTAAATCAAATAAATAACTTCAATTAATTATCTATCAATCAACTGTAACATCAGCGATCATATTCAATGTCACATTCATCACAAAAGAATAGCTGTACAGATAATCAGCCATCGCTTGCAGTTCTTCCAGTGATTTATCATCCCGGAACGCAATCTGATAATCCCCCGTGAGTTCGATATATCCAACAATTTCAGCATCAATTTCTTCTAGGATTGTTTCGACTTCTGTCTTTTCCGTTTCAGGAAATGTACTGATTAACAATTGATTTTTTGCATATTTGATACCATGCTCTTCATCAGATACAATATCTTCCTGACTGATTTCTTTGTAATATAATGATATATCCCTATAGGGAACATCCACACCGTTTGTACTCCTGACTTCGACCGTTTCAGGCTTCGGACGGATCTCAATCATGCACTGTGGACAATCCACTGCATCATAATTATAGGTGGTATCGTCAAAAGTTTCCGTCACTGTGATGATGAGTTTATCGCCGTCAACACTCAGATCAGAGATAGCAATATCTGCCCCCAGTGTTTGTTCACCACTGCACAGATAGACAAAAAGCGGAGAATCCGGGCTGTTTTCTTCCTCAAAATAATAACCCCTTTCCCGTCTGGTTTCAGGTGAACCCGGCATATCATTGTCTATTGTGTATACATACTTACCAATTGTTCCGGTTTCAGGAAATGATTTCTCCGGCTCGTATGTACCCATGATTTCATATAATTTATCCCATAACGCAGGGATATAGATCTCAGCGGTATCTTCCGTACCGTCATCATAGATAATTTCGATTGTATCATAGACAGCATCCACTATATTTTCCATATCAGCTTTGATTCCGATATATTCTGCAAAATTCGTATCCATAAGAATCCGAAAATCTTCGTCTGATACATGATAAGTCAATTCGGTTTGCATTCTGTGATCTGTGAAAATGATACTATTACAGCCATCTGCATTTAAAATGCTCCAGTCCTGGTCTCTTCCGTCCTCACCGCCGATTTCATGGATATGGATTTCAGAAATCATTTTGTCTGTGAAATCACTCTCTGATTCAATTCCGGAAATTCCAGAAATTTCTGATGCTCCGGACTGTCCGCACCCCGTCAGTAACACTGTGACAACAGCAAGCATCACTAGCATTTTTTTCATAATAGATCGCTCCTTCTTGATATAATATTATATATCATACGATTGAGAACACAAAAATGTATGGTAAAATAATCAACAAATTTCTGTAACCTAATTTGTGAAAAATTGCGATAGCTCATAATATCTGATATGCTGAATTTAGTATATCAGATTTTTTTTATTTTTTGAAAAAATATGTAACACTCCGTCCACAGAAATTGTATGTATAGGATGAAAGGGGGGACATACTGCATGACAGAACAAGAAGTCCGTTGCTTGCTGAAAGAGCAACCCGAAAAAGGAGAAAGAGAACTGTTTGACATGTATTACAATTATGTCTATGCGATTGTCTGTCATAGACTCTACAATGTCGGCAGTCGGGAAGATATGGAAGAATGTGTCATTGACTGTTTTGTAGAAGTGTTCACGCATTACAATCCGGATTATGATGGTTCGTTAAAAGCTTATATCGGGACAATTGCGAAACACAAGGCAATCAATGCAGGCAAGCAGTTGCAAGCCAGAGCAAAAAATCAGATTTTTCTGGAAGAAGAAAATCTGAATCAGATTTCTTCAGATGAAAATATTGAAGATCTGACGGAACAATCCGAACAGACCCGGATTTTATTAGACTGCATTGCAGAACTGGGCGAACCGGATGCAACGATTCTGATTCAGAAATTTTTTTACAATCATAATGCGACGGAAATTGCCCAGACTGTGAAATTAAATCCAGTCGCAGTCCGGGTGCGGTGTGCCAGAGCATTAAAACGTCTGAAAAGCAAATTACTTGAAAGAAAATTCACAGTTTAGGAGGGATTACGATGAATCAGAAAAAAATCCGGAAACTCCTGCATCATCTGGACGAACAGACTGCAAAACGGATTGCGGACGAATATCCGGCGACGGATCAGGCAACCAAAGAAAAAATTTATCAGCAGATCTGCGAAAGGAGACATAGCATGCAACATCAGAATCAGAAAGCAGGAAAACAAGAAATGATTGCAGAGACATATCACACACCGGGTGCAAGAGCTATCCCCTGGGCAAGAACGCTGGGCATGGCAGCGGCTTGTGCAATTTTCATGGGCGGAACGATCGGGGGCATCTGGAAATTAACACGTCTGCAAACGCCGTCAGAAGAAGCAGAAGAATTAAAATTTGTAGCAGAAAGCAACACAACCAATCCAACGGAAAGCACAACTTCTTCTGAAACTTCGATCACAACACAAGCGCTCGTTGTCATAGCAACTAATGCGGATACGACAATGACAACGACGTACACCACCACGCAAACAGCTCCAGTAACCGCAATCACAGCAATTACAACAACTTCAACAACAGCAACAACCACAATACCACCGATACACAAAGAAACGGTGATCTCTGCAACAGAACCCGTCATGACAGATGCAGACACAGCACCTGTTGCAGTGACAGAACCACCCGTCACAGAACCGGACGCAACTGTTCCGCCTGTTGAAACGATCCGGACAGAAACAGAGCCAGTCACAACAAGACCTGCTTATCTGACTGCCTATCTGGAAATCTGTGAAAACGATCACCGGGAATTTGACAGCGATCTC
Source organism: uncultured Ruminococcus sp. (assembly GCA_947174625.1). GTDB lineage: Bacteria > Bacillota > Clostridia > Oscillospirales > Ruminococcaceae > UBA3855. The sequence goes on along the minus strand of CAMWJT010000026.1, from coordinate 7,746 downwards.
GTCAGATATGGCTTATATGATATTGACAAAGACGGTACACCGGAATTAATCATCAATCATCTTAGTAGCTGGATGGATATGTATTCTTATGCAGACGACCAGATCTATACACTTATGGATCGCTATCCCTACGGCGCAGGCGGTAATATGGGCTACAGTATTTATCCGTTTGACAACTGTATCACTTATTCCTTTACGGAGTTTGCCGGATTGATTTATTATGAATGTTTTCTGACAATTACTCCAGAACATACCCTGGAAGAAACAGCCATGCTGAAAAGTTATATGTTCCATGATGATAATAATGACGGCATTCCTCAGGAGGAAGAAATCAACACAGACGGCAGTTACAGCCGATATGAATTAAATCATCAAGAAATCACAGTCCAGGCATATGAACAATTCCAGAATGAACATGCAATAGAAGAAATTGCACTGGATATTGACAAAACCTATGATGAAATTGTGAAAATACTAAAAAATTGAAGATAAAAAAACACCCTGGATTAATTTTCAGGGTGTTTTAATTTTCTGGAAAACGGACAACCGCAGAAGTCCTGCCGGTACAAACAGTATTCTCTTGATAATTCGATAGAACGCAGATAGCCGTTTTTCTTCTTGAAATCCGACGGCATCCAATTTACGGCATAATTCTGTGCAATGGCATAACCTGCTGTATTAATAAAGAAAGCATCTTTATGCGGACTTAATGTCAGCGTCGTTGCAAAATAATCAGCTCCCAGAATCTGTGCTTGTCTGGCAGTCTCTTCCAGACGCATGGCAATACATTTCTGACAGCGTGCGCCACGTTCCGGCTCTTCGGCTAATGCCTGGGCGAATTCCAGGAATTTTTCAGGATGATACTCCCCCTCCAGAATGGCAATCCCCTGCGCACAGGGCATCTCCCGGACAAGTCGCTGTAACTCCTGCAATCTGTATTGATATTCGGATTCTGGAATAATATTCGGATTGTAAAAAAACAATGTCAGATTGGCTTGCTGAGCAATCCGCTCCAGGACGGCACTCGAACACGGCGCACAGCAGACATGTAATAATACATCCGGTTTGCCGGAATCCAGAATTTTCATCATTTCCAGATCATAATTTATTTTCTGCATCAATTTCACCTGATTTTTTAATGATCTCCGTCACCGGAAAACGGCGGCAGTGTCTCAGAATCAGAATAATTCCCGGCATTATCCGCATAATTAGAAACGGATGCCGGATTATTCAAATAATCCATAATACCATCCCGGATTGCAGATGCCAGCTCCTGTGTATGATCCAGAATCCACCTGGAAGTTGTCATATCATCATGAAATTCCACTTCTAACAGACAGCAAGCCGTCTGGTTATTATTAATCTCATACAGATCTCTTTGTGTCTGGTCTTTTACACCCCTGTCCTCGGTAGGTGTCAGCGCCGCAACGTGATTATAGACATACTCCGCAAGCGCCAGACTGCCGGCAATGTTGGAATTGTAATAAATTTCCGTCCCCTTGCCGTCTCCGGATTCACCGCCTGAATTGCTGTGAATTGCGACATACGCACCGCATGCAAGAGAATTGCCAAGTTCTAATTTTTGCGGTACAGTGTCATCTTCCCCACATAAGTACACTTCATAACCGGCATCTTCCAGGAGAATTTTTAATTGCCGGGTAATCATCCACATAGCAGCTTCTTCCGTGATTGTGTTATCACAGGCATAGACATTATCTTCCTGCGTGGACGGACTTAAAAAGACCGCATGGGAATGATCTGCCGTCTGCTGCGCATCCGTAGGCATATCGACAATGTAACTTGCCGGGAGTGTCTCCCCTGCATTCACCTGGATATTCTCTTTTTTTTCCTTTAATTTTCTGGAACAGGAACTCATACCGGAAATCATCAGCAATAACAACAGCATCAGCACAGCGAGTGCGCCAAAGATTCTGTCCCATCTTGCACGTTTTTTCAGATCGTCCCATGTTTCTCTGTTCTGCATAACACAGCTCCGTTTCTAAAATTATTTTTGAACTAAATTAATTATACAACAGATTTCCGGAAATGTCAACTGAAAAATCAGCAGAAAAATCAGGAATGCAATTTCTGGTAGATCTGATTTTTAGAAATTCCGGTCTGTTTCGCCGCAGATTTTGCAGCCGTCATCGCCGGCATTCCCTGTGCAAGATACGATTCTGCAATCGCTACAGCGTCTTGCAGTGTGAATGCGTCATCCGGTTCTGATTTTTCTGCGCCGTCCAGAACGAGAACAAATTCTCCCTTTGGTATATGTGTCTCATAATATTTCACAGCATCTTTTAACGAGAATCTTAACACTTCCTCATGGATTTTTGTCAGTTCCCGGCAGATGGCAATCTTCCGGTCAGCTCCGGCAATCTCACACAGATCCGCAAGTGTCCGGCAGAGTTTATGAGGCGCTTCATAGAGAACGCTTGTCCGGGATTCTGTCTGCAATTCCCGGAGCATTTCGGAACGCTGTTTTTTCTCTGTGGGTAAAAATCCATAAAACACAAATTGTCTGGTAGAACCACCGCAGACGGACAATGCCGTAATGACAGCGCTTGCACCGGGGACAGTCTGGACGGAAATCCCCCGTTCATAACATGCCCGGACTAAAATTTCACCCGGATCGGAAATGCAGGGCATTCCGGCATCCGTGACAATGGCGCAGTTCTGTCCGGATGCGATCCGGTTTAAAATCCCGTCAATGACATTCCGGTCACTGTGTTCATGATAACTGACAAGCTCTGTTCTGATTTCAAAATGCGTCAGCAATTTCCGGGTAACCCTGGTATCTTCGGCGGCGATGAAATCCACTTCCTGGAGGATTCGCAACTGCCGGAGTGTCATATCTTCTAAATTCCCGATTGGTGTCCCCGTCACATATAAAATGCCACTCATAAAATTTCACGCTCCTGATTCTGATATAATGCCTGTGCCTGGGCTGTCAAACTGCCATCCGGGTGATACATAATAAATGGCTTTTCCATCTGTAAAAATTTTTTTGCTTGTTTTTTGCCTTCTATTAAAAACAACCACGGCAGATCCCCGGCATTGCGGGAAACAAACTGCAATCGCTTCGGCTCAATGCTGGCATCTCTCATACTGCAAATATAATCCGGAAGTCGTTCCGGTCTGCCACACAGACAAAGCCGTCCGCCAGTATTCAGCAATCTGCTTGCAGAATTGCAAATATCTTGGATTGTGCAGTATACACCATGCCGGGCAATTCTCTGCGCTTCCAGATCAGATTCATAACCCGAACCGCATGGCTGATAGGGCGGATTGCAGATCACTAAATTAAATTGCCCATACGGGATATGTTCCCAGTTCTGAAAATTTTTCAGATCCGTGCAGACCGGAATAATTTTCTCAGGGGCAATCTGACTGACTTTCATTCCCGTCCGGAGCTGATCAATTGCCTGTTGCTGAATATCCAGTGCATAGATCTTAGCCGGCGGTTTTTGTTTCTGCATCAGGAGTGCAATAATCCCACAGCCTGTGCCGAATTCGCAGACAAGATCTTTCTGCTTATATCTGGAAAAATCCGTTAATAAAAACGCATCCGTGCCGAATCTATGCTCTTGTGAAACGCAGACAAAAATCTGATTCCCGATTGGCTCTTGTTTCCATTCTTGTTTCCATTTGATTTCTGTTAGTTCTGTCATGTTCACACATCCTCACAGAAAAAGGAGCTGTTACCAGCTCCCTTTTTTATTTTCTCAGCCCTCAGCAGGTAATCCGTTTTCTGTTTCCACTTCTGGTGCATTGCTTGATTCGTCTGGATTTTCAGAACTGTCCGGTGTCGCAATTGGTCTGTTCATCAATACCCAGTCGAAAATGTTCACAATGCCGTCGCCGTTCTGGTCTGCTTTCTGGAACTGCTCTTGTGTCATGGTAACATGTCCGTGCAGATATTCAATCAGAGAATCTGGTGTGAGTTCCGTCATCACAGGCAGTTTCGGATTTTCGGAAGTATCCGGCTCAGTCGGTTTCTGATCTTCCGGCACTTCGCCGTTCAGGACAACTTTGTTATCTTTACAGAAATCCTGCACTGCCGGGGATTCGCTGACAACGTTCACTTCCTGGTTGACTTCCGGAAGAACGCCTTCGCCGTAACCGACTGCAAATTCTGCTACTTTTTCCACGCTTTCTGGAATCTGGACTTCTTTCAGAGAATCGCATCCGGCAAGTGCATAGCCGTCAATCTGTGTCACTGTTTCTGGAATGTCCACATTCTCCAGAGATTCACAGCGATATAATACATGATTGTTCAGGATGGTCAGATCTTCCGGAAGCTTGATTTCTTCCAGTGCGGTACAACCTGCAAAGCACCAGATGCCAAGCTTTTTCATACTGCCCTCGAATTTCGCCGTCTTCATGCTGTTACAGCCGTAGAACGCATAGCTCCCCACGGATGTCACAGATGCCGGAATGACAATGCTGTCCAGAGATGTGCAGTCATAGAACGCATACACGCCGATGCTTGTCAGATTGGACGGGAGCGTGATATTGTTCAATGCGGAGCACTTACTGAATGTGTATTCATCAATCTTTTCCACACCCTGCGGAATATTGAGTGTCTCCAGTGCAGAACAGTTATAGAATGCGTAACTTTCAATTCTGTTGACGGAATCCGGAAGTGTGAGATTTTTCAGTCCCTGGCAGTTGGAGAATGCGCTTTTGCGGATTCTCTTGACACCGTCCGGAATTGTCACACTCTCCAAAGCATAGCAATCCAGGAATAACTCACTATCAATCATGTCGCAGTTTTTAGAGAGTGTCACGCTTGTGAGCATACTGCAATTATTGAATGCACCTGCACCCAGTTTTGTGACGGTATCCGGAACGGTGAACGTTTCCAGTCCGGTGATCTGGAATGCGCCGTCACGGATCGTTGTCACGCTTGCCGGGATTTCGACTGTTTTCAATTTACTGCAATAATATGCCATTTTATCGCCGATGGTCGTCACACCGTCCTGGATGGTAATCTTTTCCAGATTCATACAGGTGGAGAACATATAAGTACCCATTTTTGTCAGACTGCCCGGAACGGTCACTTCTTTCAGGCTGTTGCAGAATGCAAATGCTTCTGTACCAGTAATTTTCAGCGTGTCCGGAAGATTGATTTCTTTGAGTGACTGACAGGATGTGAACGCATTGTCACAGATTTCTTCCACACCCTTCATGCCGACGATTTCTTCCAGTTTGTCACAGTTACAGAATGCAAATGTACCGATCTTTCTGACAGAATCCGGGATGGTGATTTTCTTCATCTGGCAATTCTGGAATGATTCGCCATAGAGAACCTGCACTGGAAAATCTGCGTCGCCGTCGTTGAATGTCTCCGGGATCACAACTTCTTCGGCATCCGGATTATTATAACTGATAATCTGTACATAGCCGTTCTGGACATACTGGATGGTAAAATCACCGATGTCATAATATTTCTTGATGTCCCAGTTGGATTCGATTTTTTCCGCCCAGGCGGCATCTGCCGTCATCCGTTCCACACCGGACGAAATCCCAGGCGCACTGACAGCACATACAAGCGTCATCGCCAGAATGCCTGCCACGATTTTTCTGATTTTCATAGTAAAATTACCTGCCTCTCATAAAAAAATATAATAAAAAATCAAAAAAATTATGAATTACTAAAAAATAATAATATAATTTCATTATACCTTATTTGATAGTAACTTGTCAAGTAATTTTATGAAAAAAATAATAGTATTTTGCAGTTTCCGGATTTTTTCTGAATTTTTTTTAAAAATTTTTCTATGACTGCCGGAAAATTCCAAACTGTCTGAAATTTTCTCTGATAATTTACACCCACAATGCCAATCCTATCTGTGTGCATGTCTTGCACATGCGTGAAAATAAAATTTTAAAAATATTTAAAGAGAGCAGGTGAAAATTATCAATCATAAAAAAAATACAAAATCCCGGAACGTCCTTGCCTTGCTTGCCGGACTCCTGATGCTGTCCCCTGCGGTCAGTTCGCTCTATTATGCCGAAAAATTAGCGGATCAGTATTCCGTCCGCCGTGGAGAATCCCTCGCACTCGGCACAGTCCTGCCGATCAGAGCCGTCCCGACGGCAAACACTGCGGCTGCCGTGGCGAACAATCCCGGCAGGAATACGACAATTCCCGGCTACACAAATTCGTATCAGCTCCGGCTTTTCTCCTGTTTCCCGGTGAAACAGGTACAGCTTCAGACGGTCGATTCCGTGATGCTCGTCCCATGCGGTCAACCGTTCGGTGTCCGGATGCTCATGGATGGGATTATGGTGATCGGCTTCGGAGAAGTGGCATCACCGGCAGGCGGTTGTTGTCCTGCCGTAGAAACCGGCATCCTCGAAGGTGACATGATCAAAGAAATCAACCACGAAGTCATTACCTGTACAGATGATTTTAAAAATGCCGTGGCACAATCCGCAGGCAATCCCCTGGAAGTCACTGTCCAGAGAGATGAAGAAATTCTGAATCTGACACTCTCTCCGGAGTATTCCGTCATAGAACGGTGCTGGCAGACGGGACTATGGGTACGTGACAGCACAGCAGGAATCGGCACATTGACTTACTATGAACCGCAATCCGGAGCGTTCGGCGGTCTGGGACATCCGATCTGTGATGCAGATACCGGCGAATTCATCCCTTTGGGGAGCGGTGTAGCGGATTCTGTGACGATCAGCGGTGCCATCAAGGGACAAGCCGGAAATCCCGGACAGCTCCAGGGATATTTCTCCGCAGAAGAATCCATCGGAACGCTGGATTATAACAGCAGATGCGGTGTATTCGGACATCTGAATTTTACGGAAAATCCGGAAAATCAAGAAAATTTTCTATCTGCAAGAGATCCCGTTCCGATGGGACTGAAACAAGAAATCACGCTCGGCGATGCTGTGATTTTAACAACCGTCCAGGGAACAGAACCGGAAGAATACACAATCCGGATTACAGCACTAGACTATTCTGACGACACACAGAACATGATTATTGAAGTCACAGACGAAAGACTGCTGGATCTGACGGGCGGAATCGTCCAGGGGATGAGTGGCAGTCCGATTCTCCAGAACGGCAAATTAATTGGAGCTGTGACACATGTTTTTGTCAGTCAGCCGGCAATGGGTTACGCAATTTTCGCAGAGAACATGTACGCATACACCCAGAGTTCTAACTAAAATTAATAAAATTAATTTAAAATAAATTAATTTAAAAATAAAAAAAGGCTGTCGGAACAGCCTTTTTTTGCTTATCTGTTTTCGTCGTTAAAACCGCTTTCTACCAGATCTACCAGTGCATCCACTGCGGTCTGCTCGTCACTGCCATCAGCAATGATGCGGATGTCTGTACCGCCTACGATACCCAGGGACAGAATGCCCAACAGGCTTTTGGCATTGACACGACGCTCTTTCTTTTCAATCCAGATTGAGGATTTGTATTCATTCGCTTTCTGAATGAAGAAAGTAGCCGGTCTTGCGTGCAGTCCCACTTGATTCTGTACAGTTACGTCTTTTACAAACATACTCTAAAACTCTCCCATCTTTCTTTGCAATAACTGCAATTGTATTTTGAAAATTCTGCATAAATTTATTATACATGCAAATTCGATTTCCGTCAACAGTTTTTTCTAAGATCCTGACAATTTTTTTAAAAATTCTACGCTTTGTTAAAATAACTGTCCGGAACTGGTGATCTAATTTGTATATAATCACAAATAATTATTTCCCTGAAATATA
>CAMWJT010000025.1 GCA_947174625.1 uncultured Ruminococcus sp. | reverse complement strand
TATTTCATCTTGTCTAGTGGTCTAGGATATGTGTATAATAGACAGGTCTTGTACTGTACAAGTTTATCGTGATGGACAATGATGGTAGCTCTTCCCCGGATGCGCCTGCACAGACCAACGGGCATATATTCCCGGATCAGGACTTTACAGCCGATTGCAGAACTGTAGCCGATATAATTTGCGCCCTCGCTGTTATGACCGATTTTCGCACCGAGCATGTATCTGCCATTAATTTCTGTGCCAGGCGGTGCATAATTCGTATCATAAGGTGTTTTTTCATCATAACCGCAGTAGGGACAGACATTTGCTCTGACGGATTTCAGTTCCATACAGTGGCAACAGCGTTTCTTTTCTTCCACCAGATTTTCACTCCTTTCAAAATTAAAAATAAAAATCTAGAAATAAAATATCCCTGCTTTTATTGTAACAGTTTCTGCCGATTATGTCAACTTCTCATTGAATTTGTATTTAATTTGTAATAATTTTAAACAATCTAAATTTTAATTAATTTCCGTGTCAGCATCTCCTGCGCCGCAAGCAGAATGCTGATCCGGGCGCTCCGCCAACTGATTCCGCCCTGTATCCAGACCGCATAAGGTTCTCTCAGGGGTGCATCTGCTGATAATTCTACAGATGCACCGTTTGTGAATGCGCCTGCCGCCATAATCACCTGACTGTCATAACCAGGCATATCCCAGGGTTCCGGTGTGACATGGGCATCTACGGGAGAACCTTTCTGGATGCCCTGACAAAATGCAATCAGATTCTCTGGTGTTTTCAGTTCAATTGCCGTCACAATATCCCCCCTGGGTTCATTCCCGGACGGTGTACACCGGAAGCCGAGCATGGTAAATAATTCTGATGTGAAACAAGCCGTTTTCAGTGCATTCGCCGTCACATCCGGTGCAAGATACAATCCCTGAAATAATTCCCGGTTCATGCCGAGCGTACAGCCAACTTCCTTGCCAAGTCCGACACAAGTCAGCCGATAAGCGCATAATTCCACAAGATCCGCCTTTCCGGCAATGTAACCGCCCGTCCGGGCAATACCGCCACCGGCATTTTTAATCATAGAACTAACCATGAGATCAGCTCCGACCTGCGCCGGTTCGGATGTCTCGACAAATTCCCCATAACAATTATCGACCATGATGATACTATCCGGACTGTTCTCCCGGATGACGTTGCAGAGCGCCGCAATTTCCGGGATTGTGAACGCTGTCCGGAGGGAATACCCACGGGAACGCTGAATATAGGCAATTTTTGCGCCGGACACACGCTTTGCAATTTCTGCAAGATCCGGCTTGCCGTTCTGATCCAGAGCAACAATTTCATATGTCACACCGAAATCCCGGAGTGAACCGTTCCCAGGATTCCCGGAAATCCCGATGACTTCGTGAAGCGTATCATAGGGCATTCCCGTGACAAAAACAATTTTGTCACCGGGACGGAGCAAGCCGAACAATGCCACACTGAGAGCATGTGTCCCCGAAACGAAATTATGCCTTACAAGTGCATCTTCCGTCCCCAGTACCTGCGCCCAGACTTTATCCAGCACATCCCGTCCGAAATCGCCGTAACCGTAACCAGTACTGATGCCGAAACAAGTTTCACTGACTTTCTGGTCTGTAAATGCTTTCAGGACTTTGGCAGAATGATAAGCCGCAATCCGGTCAATCCGGTCAAAATTTTCCTGACAATGCAATTCTGCTGTTTCTGCTAATGTTTTCAATGCCGGGTCGATTTCAAAAAAATCTGAAAAATCCTGTATTTTCTCAGACATCTTCTAACAGTCCTTTCTTACTAAAATCTTCTGCCTGTGCAGAACGCTCCAGGACAAATTCTTCTGCAATCGCTTCAAAGCCGATTTCTCGATAGAAACTTTCCCGGATGTCCAGTGCATACAGAACGGCATTTTTGTCAAATCCGGCAAGCCACCCGGCAAGCCATCTCAGGAACATCCTGGCATGTCCCAATCCCCTTGCTTCCGGGAGTGTCGCTACTTGTCCGACTAAGACAAGATCATCAATGTCAAATACCAGACTTGCCGTCGTGCTGTCCTGATACGTCAGCACATGACTGATCCCATGCCGGCATCTGTGAGACATATCCGTCAGCCACAACGGATAATCCTGCAAATGCGGAAAACCTGCCTGCAAAATCCGGTAGACCTGTTCTAATTCCGGATTGAAATTGATTTTTTTTTCTGCATCCTGTATGGAAATGCCGTTCTCCTGTCCGGGATGGAGCTGAAATGTCGTCCGGTGCAACGGCACATATTCCGGCAGATACAGACATAATTGCATGGCAAGATCCGTCTCGATCCGGAAAGGCTTCTGCATCCGGAGAAACAGTGCAAGACCGGCGATTTCGTCCGGATCAAAATAATCGGGATTATCCGGATCAGGCATTACAATCAAGATCGTACTGTTGAATCTTAACAGAATCCCGTCTCTGCCGACCTGATAAAATTCACAGAAATCATAGTCCAGTCCGTAGGCTTTGTAATACGCATAGATATTGCGTCCTCTCCAGCTCTGCCGGAGCAAATCCGTGTTCAGCTCCGCCGGATTTGTAATTTTTTTAATCATAATCATAATTATAGCGTGTGCATCCGGATGAGCATTCTCTCCGCCAGGAGACAGCTCTGTTCCATGTCGCTGATCTGTGCCACGCAGTAGGGAGAATGCAGATACCGGCAAGGGATTGAAATTGCAAGCGTCCGGACACCGTCACGGGAGATATGCACTGCACCGGCATCATTTCCGCCGGCAATTCTGGTCTTGGTCTGACAGGGAATGTTTAAATTTTCGGCTTCAGCAAATGCCATTTTATATAATTCTTTGTCATAGATCGTAGAACGATCCATGAATGACACAACTGCACCAGCGCCCAGTGCGCAGACTCTGTCCGCACCGGTCACACCGTCCAGATCTCCGGCAGTTGTCGTCTCCAGGATCAGCGCAAAATCCGGATTGACGGCATAAGCTGCCGTACGGCTTCCCCGCAGTCCGATTTCTTCCTGGACGAAGAAACAAAACCAGGTATCAAATTCGATCTGACCCCAGAGCATTTTTAACATGCAGGCACAGCCGAAACGGTCATCAATCGCTTTGGATGCGACACGTTTTCCGTCGCCGAGTTCCGTCCATTTGCTGAAAAAATACACAGCATCCCCCGGAAGAATCCCCAGATCGACAACGGCTCCCCGGTCTTTTGCACCAATATCCAGAATCAGATCTGATTTGGACGGCTTTTTCTCCTGGTCTTCGGGTTTTAAATTATGGATCGGTTCTGCACCGACAACACCATAACCGACACCAGGAATCTGCATTGTCCTTCCAATGACAACATCTGGATCAATTCCGCCGACAGTATCTAATACGCATCTGCCGTCCGGCAGAATATCCCGGATAATCAGACCGACTTCATCCATATGAGCGCCGATCATGACTGTATGTTTTGCTTTTTTTCTGCCTTTTTTATGCACTAATAAATTCCCCAGGCGATCCGTACGACATTCGAGAATATCCGGAAAATCCTGAATTTTTTCCATCAGATACTCTCTCACGGCAGATTCTGCACCGGAAGTACCGCACAAGGCACATAATTCTTTCAGATAGGCTAACAAGCTGAAATCACCTCAAAAAATAATATAATATAATAATAATAATATAAATAATAATTTTTTTTAAGTATTCACAATCCCACGCAGGAATGCGGCAAGTAGTTTCCCGGTGTCCCGGACATCATGGATGTCAATTGTCTCCACAGGTGTGTGCATGTAATATAATGGCAATGATACAGTACAGGTCTCTGCACCATCCCGGCAGACGGCGAAATCATCTGCATTTGTCCCCGTCCGTCCGTTCATGACTTCACACTGATAAGGCAGTCCGGCATTGATCGCATCTGCGACAAATTCCTGAGATAATCCCCTGTCCAGAGACGGCGCAAAACCAATCATAGCACCGCCGCCGGATTTTCCGGTCTTGCAGAGCTTGCCATCCCCTGCAAAAGAGACATCTACTGCAATGGCAATATCTGGATGAATCGCAAAACAGCCTGTCTTTGCACCGCATCCGTTGACTTCTTCCCGATTGGAAAATAAGACTGTCACTTTGCAGTCAAGATCTTCCTGCCAGATTTCATCTAACGCATAGAGAATCGCCGCCATGCCCGAACGGTCATCCAGTGCCGGAGAACTGAATCGTCCTCCTGCCAATTCTCCGGTGAATCCGTGAAATGTCACGCTGTCCCCGATGGATACAATCTGCCGGAGTTCTTCGGCAGTGTACCCGGTATCAATCCGGATCTGCTCTATTTTCTGGACTTTTTCTTCACCACTTGCCAGATGCGGCGGCAATGTGGAGATAATTCCATAGATTGTTTTTGTCCCGTGGACACAGACTCTCTGCGCCGGAAACCACCGGCGGTCTAATCCGCCGACATTTCCGACCGTCAGAAATCCGTCATCCGTGATACTGGTCACAATCAGCCCGACCCGATCCATATGGGCATCTAACAGGACATGCCAGGCATTCGGATTCTGATTGCCTAGTGAACCGATCACATTGCCATTTTCGATTCTGGCATCCGGACAATATTTCTGCAATTTTTCACAGGCAAGCGCTGCAATCTCAGATTCATCCCCGGAGATGCCGTTTGCTTTGCAGAATCTGGCTAATAATTTTTTAAGATTTTTTTTCGTCATAATTTCAAGATTCTCCTAAAATTAATAAATAAATTAATTATAATTTTTTTACAAGATCTTTGAAATGCTTTCCACGCACTTCAAAATTAGGATATTTATCAAAACTTGCACATGCCGGCGAGAGCGTCACAACATCCCCGGACTGCGCTTCTCTGGATGCCGTTTCTACGGCTTCTTCCATAGAATCCACCCGGAGAATCCGGATCTTTTCCGGATCGTAATTTTTCGCATTCATGACTGCTGTCTGGATTTTATCCGCCGTCACACCTGTCAGAATCAATAATTTTACCCGGTCGCAGACCGTCTCCGCCATCGGTTCAAAGGGGATCTTCTTGTCATAACCGCCGGCAATGACAATAATTCTCTGATCAAAACTCCGCAGTCCTGCCAGAACTCTTGTCGGACTTGTCGCAATGCTGTCATTGTAATATTTGATACCGTTCACTTCCCGGACGAATTCAATCCGGTGTTCTACACCGCCGAACTGTTCTGCAACAGTAATCATATGCGCAATCTCTACACTCCCCCACAATGCCGCAATCACACCAAGGAAATTCTCAACATTGTGCATCCCCGGAATCCGGATCTGATCTTTGTGCAGAATGGGTGTAATTTCCTGATTTTCAATATAACAGAGCATACCGTCATCCCGGAGAAATGCCCCACGATCCGGAATTGCCTGCCGTGTGAACCAGTTTAATTTTCCCCGGACAAGCTCCTGCAAATCTCTTGTTCCCTGGTTATCATAATTCAGAACTGTTTTGGAAAATGCGTTCTGATGCCGGATCAGATTTGTTTTGGATTCTGTGTATTCTTCCATTGTGCCGTGAACGTCCAGATGATTCGGTGTAATATTGGTAATCAGTGCGACATCCGGAGATTTCCGCATAGAAATCAGCTGAAAACTGGATAATTCCACAACAGCAACATCTTGTTCTGTGATTTCTTCAATCAACGGCAGTAATGCCTTGCCGATATTACCGCCCTTGTAGACTTTCTTTCCGGATGCCTGGAGAATCTCTGCAATCAGCGTCGTAGATGTGGATTTGCCGTCTGATCCTGTCACAGCATAGATCTGACAGGGACATAAATCAAAAAAGACTTCCATTTCTGAAGTAATCACAACACCAGCCTGCCGGGCTTTCACAAGCACCGGATGATTGTAGTACATGCCGGGTGTCCGGAATACAATATCAAAATCCGTCAGGGAATCTAAATATTGTTCTCCTAACATAAATTTTACACCAAGTCCCGATAATTCGTCATAGACATCCTGGAATTGATCAGCGCTTCGCTTGTCGCAGACCGTGATAGGAATTTCTTTTTGCCGGAATTTCCGGATCAATTCTGTGTGACTGACACCTGTGCCGATGAATGCGACACGTTTCGTCCGGAGCCTATCAAAAAAGCTTTTTATTTTTATTCTCATGAAGCAATCCTCCTGTCAAAAAAATACTCATACTATTAATTATAGCAGATTATTTCTGAAAAATCAATGATTAATCGGGGATTTCAGAAAAAAAACTGAAATTTCATGAAATTTCTTGACAATTTCCGGTTTTCGTGCTATGATTAAGATAATAAAATTAAGAAAATTAAAAAAATCAAAAAAATCAAGAAGAGAAGTGAAGTCTATGAAAATTTGCGCCAGTCAGTGCCGTTATTTGCTTTGTATCTATCATCTGGAACAGGAACATGCCAGAATCCGTTGTGCAGACATTGCCCGGACACTCGGTGTCACTCGTCCGAGCGTCAGCAAAATGATGAAATGTATGGTCAGCATGGAGCTTGTCCATCCGGATTATTGTGAATCCGTCCGGCTGTTGCCAAAGGGACGGGAATTTGCTGAGCAGTTCCGTGCGGATTATGATCTTGTTTATTTATTTTTCCGGAGGATTCTCCGTCTGCCGTCTCAGGAAGCCAGAGATCACGCCTATCTGTTCTTGTCAACATTCCCGGAACACACAATCAAAAAACTTTGCAGTTCCACAAGCAGGACACTCAAACAGGTAGAGCAAAAGCAGCATAATAAATAAAATATAAATCTATTTTTACACAGGAGGAATTTTTATGCCATTCATCAACGTCAAAACCAATCAGCCCATTTCCAAGGCACAGGAAGAAACTATCAAGTCCGGTCTTGGACAGGCAATCACTGCACTCCCCGGAAAGTCTGAACACTGGTTAATGGTCGCCATCGAACCGGATACCATTCTCTATTATCAAGGCTCGGACGCTCCGGCGGCAATGATTCAAGTCCAGATCTGCGGTGCGGTTTCTTCGCCGGCATCCGAAAAATTAACAGCAAAGATCTGCCAGTTAATCGAGAACGTGCTGGAAATCCCTCAGAACCGGATCTACATCAGTTATTTCGGTACACCGGACTGGGGATGGAACGGAAATAATTTTTAATTTATAAAAAACATCCCTGACAACTCGCACACAAATGCGTTGCTGTCAGGGATTTTTTTATTTCTTAATTAATCTGTATCTGTCTTTGTTTCTTCGTCCATTTCTGGCTCCATCTCCAGTAATGCCTTATCTGCCTCGCTGAGCAGTTCATCAATGGCATCTGCCGCCTTTTCAGTCGTCTCAGAGATGATGTCCTTGACTTCTTCAATCACTTCATCTGCTGTTTCTGCCATCTCTTCCAGTGTGTCTTCTGGCTCTTCTGATTTTTCGGATTCTTCAGATTCAGCATCAGAATCCGTCTCAGCCGCCGGAAATTCTACATCCAGGTCATCCGGATTGCAGTTGTAAATATCATTCAGAAAATCATCATCATCAAAATCACTGCTGTCAAACCGCATTCTGTTCTTTTTGCGGCTTCTCTGCAATACCAGCAGGACGGCTGTGGCGGTGGCAATCGCCGTTGTGACAATAATGCCGATGAGTTTTAAATTTTTCATAAAAATCCTCTTTCTCCGCAGAATAGATAAAATAATCTGCAAAAAATCCAAGGCAGAGTATCTGCGGTTCTCTGCAAGTTTATTATAGCATAATTTTAAAAAAATTTCAAGAGCAATTCAGAAATTTCAGAAAAATTTCACATAATAATTTATTATAATTTTTTATAATTTATCAATCACATGTTCCCGGTCAGGTTCATCAGGATAGACAATGCCGCCACCGGAGCTGTCTCACAGCGGAGAATCCGGCTGCCGAGCCATACCCGGCGGAATCCTGCGGAAACGGCTGTTTCGGATTCTTCCGGCGCAATGCCCCCCTCGCTCCCGACAAACAGGGAAATTTTAGCGCCTGATTCGGGATGTCCCAACACATCCCGGAAAGACATCCCGCCGGACTGTTCGTATAACATCAGATTCAGATCTTGTTTTTCACAATCCCGGAGCATGTCCTTCCACATCAGCAAGGCATTTACTTCCGGGATGATGCCCCTGCCGGACTGCTTTGCCGCAGAGAGTGCAATTTTTTGCAGTCTCTGGCGCTTTTTTTCAAAATCCGCCTGGGATGGTCTGGAAATACATCTTGAAGTCAGAACCGGGACAATCCGGGAAACGCCCAATTCCACGGATTTCTGGATAATCTCTGCTAATTTGTCTTGTTTTGGGATTGCCTGATATAACGTCACGAAAATATCCGGTTCAGACGCACAAGGGACAATCCGGACGGGACGGAGAAATATTTCAGATTCTGTAATTTTTAAGATCTCGCAATGATAATCCGAACCACCGGAACAGACCGTCAGCATTTCCCCCGGACGCATCCGGAGTGAATACCCGATATGCCGTGCATCTTCTCCGGTGATGACAATCTGTTCCGGATCTGCCTGCTGTGTAAAAAATCTTGGCATAATCATTCACCCCATTTTAAATTACATACAGCAGTAATACTGATCATCTACCTGAAACAGATAGACCCATTGACTTTCGACCGTGCCGGAACTGGACTGCTGGTTATAAAGTAAATTCCATTCTAATTCTAATGCCCATGCGCCTTGCATCCGCTTGGAGAATTTTTCTCCGGATTCTGCATCCGAATCGTCTACATGATCCAATAAATCCAGAATGGCTTCTAATCCGCCAAATGTCGTGTCCTGTGAAAAAGAATTCACCAGAATCATGCTGAATGCAAAGTCATCCCCGGTCTGTCCGGCAATTCCTGCATGCAGTCCTGCGAGCAATTCCCCGACATCCTGATAAGAATAAACTTCCTGGATCTGATAATCTGTGTAAAGCGGCAAAGCACTTGCTTGATATAATTCCGGATCCTGATTCTGGATTGCCGCAAAATAATCCGCCACAACGGCAATCTGTTCTTCTTTGACAAAACGTCTGTCATACGTCACCGGGACGGCAAAACTGTTCTTATCCGAACGCATAGTTGCACCATAAGGCAACTCATCTTCTGTCATGTTCAGTTCTTGTTTGGGATTGGTACAGCCTGTACATCCCAATGAGATGACAAGCAGCAGCGCACAGACGGAAATCCCGGATTTTTTTAATTTGAAATTTAATTTTTTCATGCCCCGAACTCCAATATTATAATAAATTACAAATAATAAGCAGGATTTTTCCAGTTATCCTGCTTATGATCCTGCTTATTATAATGTAACATATAATTCCGGATTTGTCAAGAGATTTATACTTGTTCTTCCAGGACAACCCTTAATTTCCGGATGATTTTCTTCTCCAGTCTGGAGATATAAGACTGCGAAATTCCAATTTTTTCCGCCACTTCTTTCTGTGTACACTCCCTGCGTCCGTTCAGTCCGAAGCGCAATTCCATAATTTCCCGTTCCCTTGCCGGCAGAGAATTGACAGCAGCATAGAGCATTTCACGCTCCGCCTCCCATTCAATCCCACGACTGACAATGTCCTCATCTGTTCCCAGGACATCCGATAATAATAATTCGTTCCCATCCCAGTCTACATTTAATGGCTCATCAATCGAGACTTCGCCTTTGTACTGGACGGATTTCCGGAGAAACATGAGAATCTCATTTTCAATGCACCGGGATGCGTACGTCGCAAGCTTGATGTTCTTATCCGGGCAGAATGTCCCCACAGCTTTAATCAGTCCAATTGTCCCGATCGAAATCAGATCTTCCAGGCAGACACCGGAACTCTCGAATTTTTTGGCAATATAGACCACAAGTCTCAGATTGTGAACGATCAGCATTTCTCTTGCCTGCGGATCACCGGCGGCAAGCCGGACGAATACGGCGGATTCTTCTTCTCTGGAAAGCGGCGGCGGCAACGTGTCCGCACCGCTGATGTAATGGACTTCCGGGCGGAATAATTTCCGGAGGAATGCGAAAAATTTCTGAAAAATTTGCATGATGTAACCCCCTGCATAAAAATTTAGAAAATTTAAAATTAAATTATTATGTATCATTTAATAATTTAATAATTTCGGATGAAAAATCGCTTTCCGGTCTGCCTGCGGACTCATCCCGACCAGAGCGTCAACGGATCTGGAAAGTCCCTGTTCTTCCCGGATAATCACTTCATCCGGCTGAAACACTTCCAGCATACCGCTCCCGGATATGGTCATGTAGGGAATCGGATGACTATGCACCGGCTTTATGTGATTCTGGTATAACAGATCCCGGTCACAGATAATCACACGCTTGCCCGTGTAGAAATCCACAAGAGAATTTCCGGTATCCGGAAAGCCCTCTAATTCTGCTGTATACGTCCGGTAACGGATCTGAATCTGAAAAATGCCTGTTGTCTTGTGTGTCCGGTCGTGAAAATACTGCATCACAGACAGAAACCCATAAGCAAGAATCGTCAGAAAAATCAATTGCAACAGCGAAATATCCAGATAATAACAAGCATTGTTCTGCATTGTCCGCAGACTGTCCGTGAAAGAAATGGCAAACAGAATCCCGGCAGTGAGGAAACTCATCCCCAGGAAACAAACGCAACTCCAGATGATCCGTTTTTTTCCGAAGGCAATCAGACAAATCAGGACTGCTGTCAGGATTTTATAAATCCCGGAAAAAATTGCAGGCTGTTCCGGGAGAAAAAACACGAGAGAACTCAGACTCCCCAGGACTGCCCCCAGGAACGCCCGGAGAAATCCTGTCTTCCGGTGTGCAATCCTCGCTGTCAGGCTGATTAACAGATAATTCATGTAGAGATTGAAAAACAGCAGAATATCCAGATACACAACCTGCACAACAGCACCTGCTTTCAAGATTTAATTTAATTTAATTCTATTATAACATACTCGTCCTGTCAGATTTTGTCAGAAACAGGGAGCTGTATGGGAATATTTAAAAAAATTCCTGAATTTTCCAGATTCCGGCTCTGCATAAAACAAAATTTTCCTGTGCATAATTTTACTAAATTTTATAACAATTTCACAGGAAAGGAATCTGCTTTGTATGGCATATCATAAAGTCGTAATTTCAGGAATCAACACATCTGAACTCAAAGTCATGAGCGAAGAAGAAAAAATGCGTCTCCTGAAAGAATTCAAAGAAACCGGAAGCAAAAAAATCCGGGATCAACTTATTACCGGAAATCTTCGGCTTGTCCTGAGTGTGATTCAGCGTTTTGCCGGTCGTGGCGAAGATGTGGACGATCTGTTTCAGATCGGTGTTGTCGGACTGATTAAGGCAATCAATCATTTTGACTTATCCAAAGAAGTGAAATTCTCCACGTATTGTGTCCCCATGATTACCGGAGAACTGCGCCGGTATTTAAGAGATTACAATCAGATCAAAGTCAGCCGTTCTCTCCGGGATCTTGCCTACAAGGCAATTCAGGCAAGGGAACAACTCACCAATTCCCTTCAGCGTGAACCGACAATTGAAGAGATTGCAGACAAAATCGGCGAAAAGCGTTCTGATATAGTCATTGCGCTTGAAAGCATCAGCGATCCGATTTCACTCTATGAACCCATTTACTCCGATGCCGGAGACACGCTCTATGTCATGGATCAGCTCAGCGACCAGACGAGCGCTGACAGTTGGATTTCCCAATTTTCTATGCGGGATGCCATGAAATCGCTCGAAGACCGGGAAAAAAATATTTTGTCACTCCGGTTTTTCTATGGTCACACGCAAGTGGAAGTTGCCCGTGAAATCGGGATTTCTCAAGCACAAGTTTCCCGTCTGGAAAAAAATGCAATCGCCAAAATCAAAAATGCCATTTGATTACAATTAATTATAATTTAAAAAATCCCTCCGGATTCTGTTGCAGATCCGGAGGGATTTTCAGGGGGGTGTATATCAAATTAAAGGAATT
>CAMWJT010000024.1 GCA_947174625.1 uncultured Ruminococcus sp. | reverse complement strand
AGACACGAATGAATGATAATTCTGAGAAAGATATTAAAGATGTTAATGAAATGTTTGAGGATTTATTTAAACTTCTTGATGATATTTCCGATAAAAAACAAAATGATATTGCAAATGAAAAAATAAATGATGATTCTGAGTCTGAGTCATTTGAGGAATTTATAAAGGAAAT
The DNA here is from genome assembly GCA_947174625.1 of uncultured Ruminococcus sp. Classification (GTDB taxonomy): domain Bacteria; phylum Bacillota; class Clostridia; order Oscillospirales; family Ruminococcaceae; genus UBA3855. The sequence goes on along the minus strand of CAMWJT010000024.1, from coordinate 11,787 downwards.
GGAAGCTATTCTAGGTTGTTCTCTGGATGTAACACCAGAATTTAAGGAAAAATTAGAAATTGTATCTGCATGGGAAAGAAAATATACTGATACATTTGGAGATGTCATAAGTTGGGACATAGAATATATTGGTATGTCACAAGATGAAAAAATTCAAACGATTCAAGAATGCTTACATACAAACAAGCCCAAAAATATTGTTTTGGGGAGTTGTTATGTACCCAATGATGAAAATGAAACTGGAATATTAAAAAATTTTAAGGCATTTTATTTTTGATTTTGAGACAATGTTGGAGCGCTATTTGATTTATTACTGAAGCTGATTATACTGCAAGAAGTCATCCGAAAATCAATGAAATTTATCTAAGATGTATATGGAAAGAAATAGAAGACTTCATGGGTAACCCAAATGCAGACTTGATAAATTAGTAAAATTTCTGACAGAGGGCACTTCCCCCGGAAATTTCTGCCCGACTACTTGCCTTTTCTGGAATTTTGTGTTATAATAAATCCAAGATAAATTTAAAATAAAATTATTTTAAATTCTGGAAAAGAGTGTGAAATATTTGAATAAATATAAAAAACTTGCGGCGAATACCGCAGTATTTGCGATTGGTTCCTTCGGATCCAAGATATTATTGTTGTTGCTCACCAGATTATATACACACAATATCTCCACCGGAGATAACAGTACAAAATCTCTGCTGGAACAGACGGCGAATTTTATCATTCCCCTTGCAACGTTCTCCATTGCAGAAGCTGTCATCCGTTACGGATTAGACCGGGACTATGATAACCGGGAAGTCTTCACGTCGGCTTGCATAGTAGAATTCACGGGGATTTTTGTAATGCTGTTATTCTCGCCGCTTCTGTATTTATTGCCATATGCGCACGGCTATGTGCCTTTGTTATTGCTGTATATTCTGGCATCATCCTTCCGGCAACTGAATTCACAGTTCGTCCGGGCAAGGGGACTTGTCCGATTGTTTGCACTGGACGGGATTCTTGCCACGCTGTCACTGTTTGTTTTTAATGTCCTGTTTATTTCTGTTCTGCATCTGGGTGTGACGGGTTTCATGATGGCGGTCTTTTTGTCGGATTTCTGTTCGGGTATGTTTCTCTGGATTGTCGCAGGACTGGGAAAATTTTTTGATTTAAGATATTACAATCCGCATATCACAAAAATGATGCTGCGCTTTTCGATTCCGATGATCCCTACGGCAGTCCTGTGGATTATCACCGGCTTTTCGGATCGTCTGTTTGTCCGGTATATGGAAAATTTTTCTGTGAGTGCGGACGTGGGGGACGTTGCCGCCGGAATTTATGACGCTGCATCAAAAGTCCCGAATTTAATTTCAATGGTTTCGACTATTTTTTTCCAGGCATGGAACATGTCGGCGATCTCTGAAAACAATGCCGAAGACCGAAGTCTTTTTTATTACCGGATTTTTTCGGCATATCAATCAATTATGTTCCTGGGAGCTGGTTTCATGATTGCGCTTGTCAAACCATTGTCGGCGATTCTGATTGATGCAAGCACCGACCCGGCATATGCAAGAGCTTATGAATTTACACCAGTGCTGATTATCGGTGTACTGATGATGAGCCTCAATCAGTTCTTAAGCAGTATCTATACAGCAACGAAAAAAACAACACACAGTTTCTGGACAAGTCTGATTGCCGCCTGTGTAAATCTGGTTCTGAATGTGATTTTAATTTATCTGTGGGGTGTGCATGGTGCAGTGATTGCAACGTTTATGAGTTACTTTGCATGTTATGTCGTCCGGATTGTAGACACCCGGAGATTGATTTATTTCAAAGTCTATCACGGACGTTTTGCGCTGAATCTGGCAGTATTATTTTTTATGAGCATTCTGGCAATCAAAGAGCCGGCAGGCTTAATCCCGACACAAGTATTTTTTCTGATTTTCCTGGTCATTTTCAATTCCAGTGCGATTTTACAGACGGTGAAAAAATTACTGAAACGATAATATTATCCCCCGCCTGAGAGACGGGGGATTTCTGTTTCACTAATCCTATTATACTATTTATACTATTAATATCTGTTCACTTCTTGCGAAGCCATCCACGGAATAAACCGCCCTGGAAAACAGAAATCAGCAAAAAGAAAAGATCTGCCACAAGAATAAACAGAAAAGACGGCATCATTGCACGGGTATATTTTACACCGAAGAATGTTCCACGATTGACTGCTATGCCCATTCTGATCTGATAAAAAAGCACACCGGCATGAAAAAACAAGACAATGCCCCATTGTTTTGCCAGTACAAGCAGCGCATCCTGCAATAATGCGCCGTTTATCAGATTCAACACAAACATTCCAGCATATACAAAGAACAGTATCCGCATGACATTCAGCATGACACCACCGCCAATCCCGATGCCGCCACACCAGTTCAGGTGACTTCTGACGTAAAAATTTTCAAATACCTGCATTAGAGCCTGATTTTGGTTGCCTTCGATAAATCCGCCGTTGGATATGACATATACATTCAATCTGAGTGGGTGTTCATGACAATATTGTTCCAACTTTTTCATGAAATGGAGAACGTGTGAGGGTACACCGTCTACATACAATGGCAGACAGAATACAACAGCATCTGCTTCCGGGAGTATTTGTAATAATCTGTCATAATCCGTTTTATTTCGCAATGTTTCTTTTATCACTTCTCCTTGGATAAAAATACGCTGAAGAGCAAGAAAATGTGCAGAGACACTCATTTTTTTCTTTGGACTTGCGTTAATCAGGACTGTTTTCATAGCAGTGTCTCCAATTCTTTTCTGCTTTTTACCGGATGAAACACAGCTGTTTCAAATCCGAAATTAATCGCATTTCTGTCTGCCATCAAGGCAAATGTCTGTGCTTCTCTCTCTGTGATGTCTCCATAGGCAAATACGGAAAGCAAGGCATGCTTTCCATAACGCAGTGTGTGGTGCATTTGTTTTCCACGATAAGTACTAAGCGGTGTCGATAAACCAATGCTTCTGTCCAGAACGTTTTTAATTGCCGGACTGTATGCACCATAGCAATTTTCTGTGATAATAATTAATTCGTCCGCATTTCCTATGGTACGGCTGATTTCTTTCAGTTTATCCTGGATAAAGCATGTCGCCGGCATTTTTGTCCAGCATCCGAAACATCCCTGACAGTGTGCATATTTTCCGTCTGCACAGATCACAGCATCATATTTCCCTTGTAGGCTGTCATTGTATTGTTCTTCGAAATCATGCAAGATTACTCTCATATTTTATACTCTCCTTTCAGATTTTAATTTGATTATCGCATATTTTTTTACATTTGTCAAGGGGCATTCCTGCTGATATTGGATAAAAATTCTTGACAACCCGGCGCATTTGTGCTATAATAATAAAAAATCAGAAATGCAGGAGGAAAAAATCATGCAATATGGTCATTTTGATCTCAAAAACAAAGAGTATGTTATCACCAATCCTGACACGCCAGCTCCCTGGGTCAATTATCTGGGATCGCCCGAATACGGCGCAATTATCTCTAACAACGCCGCAGGGTACAGCTTCGTCAAGTCCGGTGCAAACGGCAGAATTACCCGATTCCGTTTTAATTCCATGATGGCACTCCCCGGCAGATATATCTACCTGAGAGACGCACAGTCCGGCGATTACTGGTCGGCAACCTGGCAGCCCGTGGGCAAGGATCTCAAGGACTATAAGAGCGAATGCCGTCATGGTACGGCGTATTCTGTCATGACAAGCGACTATGCAAACATCAGGACGGAAACGGTCTATTATGTCCCGTCAGGACAGACGTATGAAGTCTGGAGATGCCGTGTGACCAATCAGGATGCTGTTGTCAGAAAATTGTCTGTCTTTGGCTTTGTCGAATTCACAAATGATAATAATTATGAACAGGATCAAATCAATCTCCAGTACACGCAGTTCATCACCCGGACGGAACGAAAAGGCAATAAGATTTTACAGCATATCAATGAATTTTCTGAAGTCCAGGCAGACGGTTCCAATCATAAAGAAAGATTCTTCGGCTTAGCCGGTGCGGACGTGACGGACGCTTGCGGCAGTCTGGAAAAATTCATCGGCGCTTACCGGACATACAGCAATCCGATTATGGTAGAGCAGGGGACTTGCAATGACGAAATGAATTTCAATGCCAATTCCTGCGGTGCGCTCCGGACAGAACTGGAATTACAGCCCGGTGAAACAAAAGAATTGATTTATCTTCTGGGACAGAAAACAGAACAGGAAGCCGAACAGATTTTAAAATTATACCAGGAAAATGAAAATCAGGTAAATTCTGAATTACAGGAGCTGAAAACTTACTGGCACAGCAAATTATCTAATTTGGAAGTCGAAACACCGTCGGAAGCGTTCAATAATATGCTCAATGTCTGGAACGCATACCAGTGCTTTATTACGTTCATCTGGTCAAGAGCCGCTTCTTTCTCCTATTGCGGTCTGCGCAACGGCTACGGCTATCGTGATACCGTCCAGGATATTCAAGGCATGATTCATCTTGATCCGGAAATGGCACGGGAAAAAATTGAGTTTATGTTGTCTGCTCAGGTCGATAACGGCGCAGGTCTGCCACTGGTGAAATTTACACACAATGCCGGACATGAAAATACCCCGGATGATCCGGAGTATGTCAAGGAAACCGGGCATCCGTCCTATCGTGCGGACGATGCACTGTGGCTGTTCCCGACCATCCGGAAATATATCGGCGAGACCGGTAACACGGCATTCCTGAATCAAGTAATTGTCTATGCCAACGGCGGTTCAGCGACCGTCTATGAACATCTCAAAAAAGCAATTGATTTTTCTATCACGCATATGGGCAAGCATCATATGCCGGCAGGACTGCACGCTGACTGGAACGACTGCTTACGGCTCGGCGCAGAGGGTGAATCTACATTTGTAGCATTCCAGTTATATGATGCTATGAACATTCTTCGGGACATGGCAGAATCCCGGCAGGATCAGGAATATATCCAGTATCTGGATCAGGAACAGGAAGCATTAAGAAAAGCGCTGGCATCCTGTTGGGATGAAGACAGATTCATCCGTGGTATCCGGGATGATGATGTGATTGTCGGTAAAAAGAGCGATCCAGAAGCCAATATGTGGCTCAATCCCCAGAGTTGGAGCGTCATTTCTGGATTTGCCGATGCCGGACAGGCAGAATCTGCTATGAACAGCGTTCATGAAATCCTGAACACTCCCTACGGCGCAAAATTATTAGATCCGCCGTACAAACAGCACCATTTTGACGGCGCATTGATGCAGGTCTACAATCCTGACACCAAAGAAAACGGCGGCATTTTCTCGCAGACACAGGGTTGGCTGATTCTTGCAGAAAGTCTGCTCGGACACGGCGACAGAGCATTCCAGTATTTTTGTGAGACATCTCCGGCAATGTTCAATGACAAAGCCGAAATCCGTGGCATTGAACCGTATGCACACGGACAGTTCACGGAAAGCAAAGAATCTCCGTTTGCAGGACGTTCCCATGTGCATTGGCTGACTGGTACAGCATCCACGGTGATGGTCGGCTGTGTGGAGGGAATCTGTGGCATCCGTCCGGATGCAGAGGGCAGCCGGATTGATCCGTCAATCTCGCATGAATGGGACAGCTTCCGCATCCGGAAGAATTTCCGTGGCAAAATGCTCAGTATTCTTGTACAGAATCCCAATCATGTGCAGTCCGGTGTCAAATCTGCAAGTCTGAACCAGAAAGCACAGAAAGATTCCTATTTTAAATTCTCCGATTTGCAGGACATCAACGAAATTATCATTACACTTGGCTAATTATAAAAATTAAAATCAGCTCCCGGATTATAAAATTTACTGGGAGCTGATTTTTTTTATTTATTCTGAAAAATATGCTTCACAAGTATCAATCAGAATTTTCATATACTGTCAAGCCGTTCCTTCCGGCATTCTTCTTCTGTGATGTCAGCCGGAACTGCACCAAACAAAGATTGAGCGATTTCTACACGCTTTTGATTGGGATTGGATAATTTTGCAACAAGATTTCCGTTTTTAGTAATATAAATCTCTTCTGTTGCAGTAATGGACACGCCCTCATTGTTAAAAATCTCCATTATTTTTTGTCTCTCAGTTGCGGAATGCGTTTTAAAATTAATTCATACAGTGCTACGGATGCCCCTGCACCAAAGATCCCCTGTACTGCATTCTCTGGGATGGATACCCACGCCGCTTTTACAGAGCCGTACAGAATCCCGGCAAACAGCGCATAACCTGTTATCATAATCAGTTCAGCGACGACAGCAGAGAAAATCCGCACGGGGGGAGAGGGGAATTTTTTGCGCAGAGTGTGGAAAATCTCAAATGAAACAGACGCCATCAGAAATTTAATGACAAATGTCGCCGGCGCATAAATCGCATAGCCGGAAATCAGATCTGAGAGCGCAGAGCCGAATCCTGCGGCAAAGGCACCATAACCGCCACCGAGCACCCAGGCGCAGAGATTCACCAGTGTGTCACCGAGATTGATATACCCTTTGGACGGTGTGGGGATCTGGATCACAAGCGTTGCGACGGTCGTCAGTGCCGTGAGGATGCCCGTAAGCGTCAACAGACGGAGTTGTTCACTATTAGATAATTTTTCTTTCATAAATTCTACTCCTTATAAATTATAAAATAAATTTTTGTAATTTCTATTATAATCTCTTTTGCCTATTTTGTCAATAGGTTTAGAAAAATTTAAATTTAAAAAATTCCCTGTATAAGTTCTTCTGGTTCTGTACATACTAGCATTGTGAGTGCTGAAATCTCTCACAGATTTTTGTGATTGGAATGAAAATCTCACAGAAAGAGGTATGAAATTTTATGAGTACTAATACTGTCTGGGATAAACTTTGTCTGACGCTTCTGATTATCGGCGGCATTAACTGGGGACTCGTCGGAATTTTTCAGTTTGACCTTGTCGCATGGCTGTTCGGCGGAACGGCATCTCTCCTGAGCAGAGTGGTGTATATTCTCGTAGCCGTTTCTGCGGTCTGGTGTACAACGCTTCTGTTCCGGGACAGCGAAGATTCCGGCGAAATCCGGACAATCGGTTAATCAGAATTAAGAACAACATGAAAAACAGGATCATCCTTCGTCTATGTGAAATGCGATAGGCGGAGGATTTCTGTTGCAGATTTCAGAATCATGTTAAAAATTTACAAAAAATTTACATAAATTGCCTATAAATAATAGCAGTGATATGATATTATAAAATTATATATAAAAATTAAGAAGTGAGGTGTTCAGAATGAAGTTGTTAAAATCTGTTGTTTCCATATTAAGCAGTCTTGCACTGCTTGGCGGGATTGCACAGGGTATGTTGTCTGCAAATGCGATTGCTGATACAGAGAACAATACAAATCCCTATGTTGATTTCGATTATGAATCCTACAGGGAAAAATCCTATTATTTCAATTCTGATGGTGTGATTTACTATCAAGGAAGTTATCCTGTTTTGGGAAAAAATTGTTATGATAGCGGTTTTGATACCTGGATCAGAGCGCCGAAAATCGTTGATTTCAGCGATACGATTCAGGAAATCATGCAAACAGAAGATTCTTCTGCAAAACTGGCAGTTATCATCTCTCCGGAATGTTTGGAACATGTTGCTTTTGAGAAAGAACTTGCACAATATGCAAGAGAACACACCTTGAAAGGTATGACCTACGAAGAAATTATACTCGGTTTGCAGGCATTCGAGAAAGAAATTTCACAATTTGAAGAAGACAACTGGCGACTTTGTCACAACTTGTCCAATAAGGAAATTGAAGCGTTATTTTTCCAGGAAACAACCGGTCAGTCAACCTGGAGCAAACCATGGACAAGAGAAGACTACAGCAATGTTTACAAGGAACTTCAGGACTATGGTGTTCAGCTAGCTGAAGCAGAAATCGCCAAAGAGCCGGAACGTCTGGAGTCTCTCGGTTTTGAAATACAGGAAGATCCCGGAATCCAGGCAATTGTAACGGTAGAACAATTGCAGAATTTTATTCCGAGTGACAAACTTGGTTACACCATCAAACTACAGTTTTTAGCACCCACATCAGAAAATTCCAATACTTCCAATATTTTTCCAGTGGAAGTCAAAACAGTTATAAGTGGAGATATAAATGACGATGGTGAAATCAACGTAATGGATATTATCATACTCCAGAAATGGCTTTTAGGAATTGGCAAATTGCCAAACTGGAAAAATGCAGATCTGAACAAAGATGGTGTAATTAATATCTATGATCTGTTGAAACTAAAACAGATGCTGATTGCAGGATGATAATGATTAATTATAAAAACCCTGTTCCCGTGAGAGAGGAGCAGGGTTGTTTTTTTTGATAGATAATCAATAATAAATCAAAAATTAAGCGCTGAGCAGTTTTGCAAGATGTGCCTTTTTTCTGGCTGCATTGTTCTTGTGCAGCAGATTTTTTGCACATGCCTGGTCAACACGCTTGATAGCGAGCTTCACAGCAGCTTCTTTTTCCGGTGCATTGTTGGCAGCTGCAATTTCTGCTTTCTTAATCATGGTCTTGAGATTGGATTTTCTGGCTTTGTTGGCTTCTGCCTTGGTCTTGTTGACTTTCACTCTTTTTTTTGCAGATTTAATATTTGGCATTTGTAAAAAAACCTCCTGTAATGATAAAAAATAAAATAGCACAGCCTGCCGAAGAGACACGTTCCGGGAGCTGTTTCTAAAAATTGACAGTACGACTGTCTTATCTTACTTATTATAGCACAGGACGACAAAAAAAGCAAGCATATTTTTCACGGTTTTTTGTTAAAAAATATTCCACTTTTTCGGCATATTTCACAAGAGCCGGTTTATAATAATTAAAAAATTATCATGAGGTGATTGTTATGCTTGGCTACAGAACAGATTTAGCACTGGAAACTGTCACAGGATTACAGGAAAAACCCCGGATTACAGAACATCACAGGGGGAAGTATTTTCAGATTACAGAAATTATCATCCCGGATGATACTGCCGGCAGATCCCTCGGCAAACCGGCAGGACGGTATATCACATTAGAGAGTGCGCCGTTGTCGGGATTTTCGGATCAGTATGAACAAATGGCTATGGAACTTGCCGGGGAAATCCGGGCATTGCTCCCGGATGATAATAATTATAATAATAAATATAATAATAATAATAGTATCCTTGTCGCTGGACTGGGAAATGCCAATATTACACCGGATGCCCTGGGTGTCCGTGTGACTGAAAAAATTCTGGCAACCCGGCATCTGCAAAAAGAACTGCAGGATGACGATTTTCTGAAACAGCTCCGTCCGGTGAGTGTCATTGCAGGGGGTGTCCTCGGACAGACCGGCATTGAGAGTGCGGAATTTCTTCAGGCAATCGCCGGACTGGTAAAGCCTGCGGCGATTCTGGCAATTGATGCGCTTGCCTGTTCGGATCTGGAACGGCTGGGGACAACAATCCAGATTGCAGACACAGGGATTGCGCCGGGGAGTGGTGTAGCGAATCATAGAAAAGCGCTGAATCAGGAAAATTTCGGTGTGCCGGTGATCGGGATCGGTGTGCCGACCGTGATCGGAATCCGCTCCATTGCGGAAAATCTTTCTGAAAATATCACAGGGGATTGCTATCAAATCCCGGAATCTTTTTCGGGGATGATGGTTACTCCAAGAGATGTGGACAGATTGATTTCACAATCAGCCTATATTTTAGCATGTGGGATCAATCTGGCATTGCATCCGACTTTGAAATACACGGATGTCGCAGGGTTCTGAACCGGGAATTTTTAGAGAATTTGCACAAATCTGATAAAATCTTATTGACAAAATTCTGAAAATATGGTATGATAAAATTAAAATTAATAATTGTGATGATTTTATAAATTAAATTTAAAATTTAATAAAAGGAGATTCGTTTTATCATGAAATTTTTTCAGAAAGTAACGTCTGCGGTGACATCTGCTGTCCTCACAGCATCTATGCTCGCCGGCGGCAGTGCGGCGCTGTTTACCAGTACAAACGCTGCTGACAAGAGTGCGATCCAGATTGTCAATGAAATGGGTATGGGCTGGAATCTCGGCAATACGTTTGATTGCTGGGGTACACGGGACTGGACAACCGACACGGAAACTGCCTGGGGCAATGTGACCACCACACAAGACATGATTACGGCAATCAAAGCATCTGGCTTTGATTCGATCCGGATTCCTGTGACCTGGTATGAAAATATCACAGATCCGACAACATATGATATTGATGATGCGTATCTTGCCAGAATCAAGGAAGTTGTCGATTATGCCTATGCCAATAACATGTATGTCATTGTCAATATGCACTGGGACTGGGTGTCTGATGGGTCTCTCTGGCTGAACAAGGGCGCAGAGGCATTGCCGCAGTTCAAGACTATGTGGACGGAGATTGCCAATTATTTTAAAGATTACGATCAGCATCTCGTCTTTGAGAGCATGAACGAAGTGACTTTTGATTATGATGTACTCAACAATTTCAATCAGAGTTTCGTGGATGTGATGAGACAATCCGGCGGAAACAATGCCGACAGATTGCTGTTATTAGCTGGCAAGAATGACGATCTGGCACAGACATGCTCCGACAGTTACATTGTCCCGGATGATGACATGGTTGCTGTTTCTATTCATTACTATACACCTTCGACGTTCTGCGTTGCAGATATTAATGCGTCCTGGGGTCATACAGAAACCTGGGGGACAGAAACAGAAATCCAGGATGTCTATAATAATTTCAACAAGATGAAAGAAACATTTGTGGATAAGGGGATTCCGGTCATTGTCGGTGAATATGGTGTTCTGACGACAGAAAAAGACCAGAAAGACAGAGATGATATTAAATTATATCTGAATACTGTCGCTTCTACCGCTCTGGCAATTGACGGACTGAGTGCGTTCCTGTGGGATGCCGGTAATGCCGGGGATATGCAGTTCTTTGACAGAAAGGAACTTCAATGGTTCGACCCGACGATTGCGGCAGTCTATCAGAATCTCAAGCAGAACGGCGCAGGCATCAGATTTGAATATGAGAGCACCAAAGAAGTGACAATCCCGTTGGCAGAATATAAGGACGAGAACGGCTATACTGTGAATGTTGCAGGATACGGCGCAAACGGGGAAAAACTCGAAAAAGTGATTCTCAATGGCAAACTCGCTCCGGGTTCAGAATCCGCAGGTTATGGTATCGGATTTTCTGCGACCAGAGGGGGAGAATCCGGTGTCTGGACAGCAGAAACGGCAAGCGTGGACAGCTCCGGCACAGGCACAGCCATCTTTGATGGCATTTTTGAATCCGAAGACGGCAATATTCCTTATGAATTCGAGTTCAGTTATCTCCAGATCCAGAACTGGTGGGGCGGAACGGCGGATCTGGATTCTGTGACACTGGTATTTGACAAGGGCGTGACGACAGTTAATGCAGTGAAGGACGATACCAAGCCGACACCGCCGGAAACGCCTGCGCCTTCCGAATCCGAACCGGATACGACCGTCCCGACGGAATCCGAACCAGATACAACCGTCCCGGAAGTCATCCCGACAGAATCACAACCCGATTCTACACAGACACCGCCGGAAAATATCCTCTGGGGCGATGCCAATTGTGATGGCAATGTAGATATTAGTGACGTTGTCCTGATGAACAGAGTGTATGTCGGTGTTGACCAGGTCAGCGACGAGGGATTGCAAAATGCGGACGTTGACCAGAGCGGCAAGATTGAATTAGCCGATTCTATGAATGTTCTCAAGC
>CAMWJT010000023.1 GCA_947174625.1 uncultured Ruminococcus sp. | reverse complement strand
GATGTACAAGCAGTCTCAGAACGTTCATGGAGTCGGACAATTCAATTTTGCCGCTCTGGTCAACGTCCGCATTTTGCAATCCCTCGGCACTAATCTCATCTACGCCGACGTAGACACGATTCATTAAGACAACGTCGCTGATGTCTGTCACGCCGTCCCTATTAGCATCACCCCAGAGGACTGTTGTATCTTGATTTTCATCCAGTGCGACAAATTTCCGGTTATACTTTTCTGCGTATGCCTGTGCAGTAGAACCTGAATAACCATAGATCACTGCTGTATCATTGATTGTACTATTATCCAATTCACAGTCTGCATTCAGAATTGTGATGGATTCCAGGGAAGAACAGTCCAAAAATGCCTCTTGTTCAATATTTGTGACACTCTTAGGAATTGTAATAGATTTCAAAGAACGACAACCGAAAAATGTTCCTGTTTCAATCTTTTCAAGATCATACGGAACTGTGATAGCTGTTAAAGAAAAACAACCGGAAAATGCGTGTTTCCCGATATTTTTAACACTATCTGGAATTTCAACAGATGTCACAGAAGTACAGACCCAGAATGCATTTTCACCGATAGATGTAACAGGCAAGCCCTCAATTGTTTCAGGAATCACAACTTCGTTTCCAGCGAATTTATCATACCCTGTAATTACTATATCACTATCATAGACTTCATATTTCAGACCATTTTCTAATATGCCAGAATCTGTGGCATTGACAGGAGCGACATTCTCAAGATTCACCGCATCCGCAACAACAGCTCCAAAGACTGACATGGACGAAACCGCAATTGCCAGACAAACAGCTCCGGAAATTATTTTTTGAAATCTCATTTACTTACCTCCATAATTTATCATCAATTATTTCAGTATAACATAATTCTGCCACTTTGTCAAGTAATAATTTGAAAATTTTGAAAGCCCGGCATTTCTCCTGAACAGAAAAATGCCCGGCTTATCTGAAATTTTAAATTCTTTTGGATCAGGATTCTTCCCGGATCGGGAAGTCTTCCGGTGTCAGCAGATGCACAAGCAATCTCAGGACATTCATGGAGTCGGATAAATCAATTTTACCGCTCATGTCAACATCTGCATTTACAACGCCCTGACTTTCCAGAGAATCTATGCCGACATACACACGGTTCATCAGAACAACATCACTGATGTCAACACTTCCGTTGCAGGTCGCATCACCATAAAGCAAACCCGTCGGAGGTTCTACCGACTCACCGGGTTCTTTAGATTCCGTTGTGTTAGGTTCTGTTGTCTCCGAAGGTGTGGGCGGTGGCACATCCCCTTGAGATTTGAACAGATCCGCCGGCAGTTCGTCCAACGTAATACAATATTCGCTCTGATAGGTTCTCTTGAGTGTTTCCGGATCCTGATACTGTTCACCGGAAATAAACTCTGAACCCTGGTCATCATACCATGTGCAGAAATAGAGCCATTTTGCCTGCTCAATCATCATATTTTCCACGCTCGGAATCGAGTCATTCTCCGGCATGGAGACCATCTTCTTATTATCGACATAATTTAAAATTGACCAGAAAATCTTGCTTTCTGCATCCTCGTTCGGCGTACCGCTCGGCTTGCCGTCATGACGGTTATACTGTGTATTGTATTTGTCAAAACCGACAATGTCTACATACTCATCTCCGGCATACCACAAGGCAGATTCTTCCGACCAAGCATAGAGATTCTGTTCCCAGATCAGATTATGCAGACCGTATGTCTCTGTCATTGTTGTATATAACATTTTCCAGAGATCTTTATAGACTTCACAGCCCTCTTTTGCCCACCAGAACCATGCACCGGAGCCGTCGCCGTTATTGCCGGGATTGCCCTCTGCTTCGTGCAACGGTCTGAAAATCACCGGTACACCGGCATCCTGCAATTTTTGAAGTTCTGCTGCAGCAAGACGCATGCACTCCTGATAGAAATAATATTCTTTTGTGCCTTCTTTCATGACATTGGCTGTGACAAAATCCGTCTTTTCACTGTAAGTAAATTTCTGCCAGTCATCCGAAATTTTCGTGAAATTGCCGTCTTCATCTACTTCAAAATCCGCCATGGATGTAGGTACAGTGCAATGCCAGCTGACTGTCACAATGCCGTTCTTGTTGACTGTCCAGTCAATCATACGGTCTGCGACACCATCTTCCCATTCAAAACCCGGATTGTGCGTATTCAGGTCAAAGCCACGGATTGCCGGATATTTGCCCGTCAGTTCATAGAGATACTCACATTCCTGATTATAATTATTGTAAGTATAATTATGATTCTGCGTGCTGTAAACATAATCCTGCCCGGTGTCGGGATCTGTGCAATGCCAGGGGAATTTGTTACCGCTGTCATCTGTGCCGTAGTCGCCCTCTACAATCGGATATGTCTTTGATCCGTCCGTACAGGTATCTGTGCTGGCATCATACCGGATGTTCGTGGAGACGTTATGTCCCCCGCCGTAGATTTCCTGCTGACCAGAAAGCACATGCTTTCCGTAGACGGATTTCAGATATTTCATCAAAGACCGGACTTCCGGCGTTGCTTTCGGATCGCATGGTTCATCCGTGCCGAGGACTTCCGGCAGGACTGCTTTTTCAACTGTGATCGTATCATAAGCGGCATAGCCGTAAGTCGGTTTGAGAACCAGTTCGTTGACACCCTCTTTCAAACGGAACACGCCGAAGCTGACTTCTTTCCAGGCATCAATATAGGGCATATTGTAAGTATAATCAATGCCGTTGACGGAGATTGTCTGCATTCTGCCTTCTTCGCTGAGGATCTGACAAGCCCGGACTTTCACTTCATACATGCCTTCTTCTTCAACTTCAATGCTGAATGAGATCGGGGCAGAAGTAAGATAGGCAAAGCCCTCGCCAGAATACTCCGGGAGCTGTGTTTCATAGATGGATGTCCAGAGATCCGCACCCTCGAAGTCCTCGGCTTCATATGTGCCGAGGGGGAGCGCATTTGTTTCTGCTTTTTCTGTTTCTTCTGCAATGACTGGCAACAGTCCTGTGCCGGTCATGCAGAATGTGAGTGCCAGGACGGCGCTGATCGTTTTTCTGATGGATTTCTGCATAATTGCCTCCTTGTAGTATTGTAATTGTAAATTATCCTGGATTCTGGATAATCAATAGATATTATTATTATAACATATTTTGCGGCTGACTTCCATGTGCAATTTGTATAAAATTAGAATACAATTTTCATGCAAATTCACAAAAAGCACACAGTCCGGAAACTGCGTGCTTTTGTAAATTGTATCTAACTTCGATTACTGAGCGGCATACGCTTTTAGCGTGACACCCTCTAACATGCCGGAGCCGGTCTCAGCGGAATAACTCAGGACAATTGCCGCATCCTGCGCATCAATAACACCGTCGCCATTCACATCCGCCGCCAGATTCTCAGAGGCATTCATTCTGCCAGTGTCGCCGACTGCGCTCAGCGCAATGTCTTCCAGGATCACAGCTGCATCGGCGCTGTCTACCTCATTGTCAGAATTCACGTCGCCGTCTTCGTTCGGGAGTACCCAGATTGCATGTTTTTCTTTGCGATATTCGTCCGTGAATTTGTTCCAGACAAACTGTTCCAAATCATCATAAGTGATTTCATTCTCAAATACATACTTTGTGCCATCGCCATCAGTCATCTGCATGAGTGTCTGGTCTCCAATTGTAACAGTCTCAAAATTTCCAATTGGTGTATCAAAGACAGATCCAACAATTTCCACATCACCATCAGAATCATAACCCATGATATTGATTCCTGCCAGACATGTAGAGCCAAAATAACCATCACCAAAATATTGAATAATATCGCCTGGTTTCGCCTGTTTTACGACAGATGAAAACATTGGATCTGCTTCATACATAATGTAAAAACAACAACATACATCATGCTCTATAGAATAAGATCTGTCTGTTACTTGACTCATGTCAATATCCTGGGGAGTGGCTATCAATAAACCGCCACTTTCAAGATTAGAAATGACAACCAACTGATCCAAATAAAATTTGGCAGAAACCGACACACTAGAAAACATGGAAAGACTGGCTGTCAGCATTGTGATTGCCATGGCAAGTGCCAGTTTTCTCTTTTTCAGCTTTTTCATAAAATCACCCTCTTAACTTAATATCCAATGTTAGAATTTATTTTATAAAATGCTAACAATGAACTGTTCATAGCAGGACCACTAGAACAAATAAACTCTCCTGTCTCCTTGTTATACCAATGTGCAGTGTGAATCCCAATAGCAGTATATATTCTTTCACGGAAATTTCCATCTTGAGAAATCTTTGTCACTGTGTAAACTGGTCCACCGCTCATTCCAACATTAGTTCTATTAGTAGTATACAAATAATTTTCCAAAGAAACCCATCCACTTTTCTCCTGCCCAATTGATGTATAAACAACGGATCCTCCACTTAGAAACCCTGAAACAGTAATTGGCACTTCATCCATACTATTAAGATAATTTGTAGAAGGAACACCAAGATTAAAATGTGTATACTCACTCAAATCTTCACTAACAGTCACAAGAGCATAATCATATACACTATCAGAAGTTGGATTATTAACATACTCCTTTGGAACATGGACTTCTTTCACAGTATAACGTATTGAGTTTGTAGTCCCACTATCTGCGTCACACATTCCAACATTAATTGTTGTGTGAAATTTATCCAAAATATTAGTAGAGGTTGAATTATATCTAAATACACAATGTGCAGCAGTTGCAATCACATGATCTCCAATGATAAACCCTGTCGACATACCACCACTACTTGTATTAATTCTTACAAGACCATCCATGCCGTTACCAGTTATTTTATAATAGTTATCGTTTGAAGTAGCATTTATGCTATTCAGCTCATCTACATCTGAAATGCTTGCAGGCGCATTCTCTGACACTTCCAAAGTGTAAGTAGAAAGTGCTTTTGTAGTATAATTATACTTGTAATAAGTATTTGAATTACTAGTTGCATATAGTTCAGCAATCTCTTCAGACGGGAATAGCCCCTCTTCACTGAATTCTGCAAGCAGTTCATCCGGAATAGTCTGAACAGAATTCGGATTCTGAGTGATATCAACGAACTCCACAGAGGTGGAACTTCCAACAATCCTTGCCATAATTTCAAGCGAGTCAGCAATATCAATTATTTTGTTTTGATTGATATCCAAAGCAGACGGAGAAGCCACGGAAAAAGCACCAACCATATACCTATTTAGATAGATAACATCATTAATATTAACCGCCCCGTCGTGATTCACATCATACCTGTCATAAGCCGCCAAAGCTCCCATTGGTGCGACGGACGCACAAAGCCCCAGTGAGAGAATTCCTGCCACCAGACTTTGCACGATTTTTTTCTTCTTGCGCATTGCAATCAACCTCCTATTAAAATTCATATTTTTTATGGTTATTATATAGTATAGCATGTTTTCCGGAAAATGTCAACTGATTTCAAGGAAAAATTTTCCAAATTCCTTTTTTTGTAATTCTATACAAATCTAGCGTTTCGTTCTCATGCAGATTCACGGAAAAGCACACAGTCCGGAGACTGCGTGCTTCATGAAATATCTTAGTTACTGGGCAGCATATGCCTTCAATGTGACACCCTCTAACATGCCCGAACCGACTTCAGAAGAATAACTCAGGACGATTGCCGCATCTGCCGCATTAATCGCACCGTCACCGTTCACGTCCGCCGCCTGGTTCTCAGATGCGTTCATTCTGCCAGTGTCGCCGACTGCACTCAGCGCAATATCTTCCAGGATCACAGCCGCATCGGCGCTGTTGACCTCATTGTCAGAATTCACGTCGCCGTCTTCATTCGGACGAATCCAGAACGCACCGTCCTTTTTCCAGTCAAATTTATGAGGTTTGCTGTCGTTTGTATGGTCTTCACTTACCCATGCCAGGAAATCAGCGATTGTATTATGATCCGCTCTGCTTTCGATCATATAACAAGTGTCATAATCTGCATCATTCATCAGGATATAGGTTACATTGTCTTTATCCGTAACAGCCGTAAAATTACCCTGAACTGGTGCAGTTACAACAGAACCCAGAATCTCCAGTTTGCCCTCGCCGGACGTAAAGGACATGTCATCAATCAGCGGATTTCCGGCAAATACCATTTCACCCGTACCCGTATAACGGATGACATCGCCATATTTCAGATTGCCGGCGATCTTTGCCATCTCCGGAATGGATTTGTCAAGCTTATAGAAATTGTAAGTCATGCCACGCTTATCATTCGCATGTGCTTCGCCCTCCCAGGCAACATAGACAGCATCATCCGTCATATCTACGACAACCATTTTATGACTGTACCATGTTCCCTCAGGTTTTGAAATCTCATTTTTCACAGTTTCGGGCGATGTCTGCATGTTACGGTAAAATTCGTCGTTTTCGTTCGGGAGCATCCAGGCTGACAGCTCTTCTCTGACTTCAAAATTGTACCAATCTTTCACGATAACTTCTGTGCCGTCCTGAAGTGTCACCTGCAATGCTGTCTGGTCATCCTCTGTATAAGGTTTGATCGTTTCAAGTGGTGTGTCAAAGACAGAACCGGTGATTGTAAACGTATCATTTGTTTCATAGCCATAATCATAACCATTCAATCTTAAATAATGACCATCAAGGGTTAACAAACCACCGCTTTCACCATGGTAGTGAATAATATCGCCCTGATTTAACTGTTCAGCAACCGGGGTAAGCATATTATAATCAATCTGCCATATACCATATGTCAAAAGAAGTTTTGTATAATCTTCTGAACCATACTCCGGAGCATCACTTTGACTGAGGATATGGGAGTGACCAGCAGGAAGAAAACCGGGATTCATTAACCAAGCTCTGCCTTTGGAAGGATTGACAGAAACAACCACAAAATCCAGCTCCAGAGTTACTTCTTCACGAGAAACTTTCGTGAGATCAACGACTTCATCAAGTCTATCATAAACTGCCATGAAGTCATCCACCACTACAGTTGCAGAAGCCGGCACACCGGAGAAAACAGAGAGACTGGCTGTCAGCGTTGCAACCGCCGTGGCAAGCGCCAGTTTTCTCTTTTTCAGCTTTTTCATAAAATCATCCTCCTAACTTAATAACCAATGTTTGGATTGTTATTATAGAACATCAACATCAAACTATTCACAGCAACACCCGTACCACTTCCAGTACAAATTGCAACAGCTGTGTTTCTTCTTTCGTAAAATTTTTCACTTCGATAAATATCTTCCACAACGTAAACTGGTCCACCATACATGCCAACAGTACTTTTATTAGTATAATATAAATACTGCTCATTAGAAGTATTTGCACTATCTTCCTGACCCACTGATGTGTAAACTCGATCTGAATTACTTGCCGATTCTGGAAATCCTGAAAGGGTGAGCTTTACCTCATCCATATTATTGATATCCTTTGTTGACAAAACTCCAAGTCCAAACTGATAATGATCACTCAGTTCCTCACTAACAGTTATAAGAGCATAATTTACTGTAGCATTAGTAGGATTGGTAGTATAATTCCTTGGAATATGAATCTCCTTCACAGTACACTTTTGGTTGGTCACACGTCCCTCTGTATCACATGTCTGAATCTGAATATTATGAAAGCCATCAGCAACTGTTGATTCACCACTATGCCAAACATTGCTTGCCTTAGTTGCAATCACATGATCTCCCACAATAAACCCTGTCGAAGTGAAAGGTTCTGCTCCGGACCCACTACTCCATTTAATTTTTACAATACCATCCATGCCGTTGCCAGTCACATTGTAATATTTATCCGGTGAAGTAGCATTTGTACTATTCAACTCGTCTGCATTTGAAACACTTGAAGTAGTATTCAATGTTGAAGTCAAATAATAACTTGTACATGCACCTGTAGTATAATTATACTTGTAATAGAGCCTTGAGCCACTCACTACATCCGGATCAGCCACATCTTCGAGTGGAAACAGCTCATCTTCTCCAAATTCTGCAAGCAGTTCGTCCGGAATAGTTTGGACAGGGTTCAACCCCCTTGTGATGTCAACAAATTCTGTAGTGCTATAAACCCCAGCCAATCTTGCAAAAACTGCATCAGCATCAGCCTTGTCAATCACTTTATTTTGATTCACGTCCAAATCTTCCGGAGAAACTACGGAATATTTTCCTCTCAGATAATCTTGGATATAATAGAAATCATCCATAGTGATCTTGCCATCATGATTTGCATCATACTGATCATAAGTGACAGCAGAAGCGCCCACCGGCACAACAGATGCACAAAGACCCAGTGAAAGCATTCCTGCCACCAGACTTTGCACGATTTTTTTCTTCTTGCGCATTGCAATCAACCTCCTATTAAAATTCATATTTTTTATGGTTATTATATAGTATAGCATGTTTTCCGGAAAATGTCAACTGATTTCAAGGAAAAATTTTCCAAATTCCTTTTTTTGTAATTCTATACAAATCTAGCGTTTCGTTCTCATGCAGATTCACGGAAAAGCACACAGTCCGGAGACTGCGTGCTTCATGAAATATCTTAGTTACTGGGCAGCATATGCCTTCAATGTGACACCCTCTAACATACCCGAACCGACTTCAGAAGAATAACTCAGGACGATTGCCGCATCTGCCGCATTGATCGCACCGTCACCGTTCACGTCCGCCGCCTGGTTCTCAGATGCGTTCATTTTGCCGGTATCACCGACTGCATTCAGCGCAATATCTTCCAGGATCACAGCCGCATCGGCGCTGTCTACCTCATTGTCGGAATTCACATCGCCGTCTTCGTTCGGAAGCACCCAGATTGCATGTTCTTCTTTGTGATATTCGTCCGTGGATCTCCGCCAGATAAATTCATTCACATCGTCATAAGTGACTTCACTTTCAATCACATACTTTGTGCCGTCTCTACCGGTTATCAGCATGAACGTCTCATCACCAATTGTAACAGCATCAAAATCCCCGATTGGCGTATCAAGGACAGATCCAACAATCTCCACTATGCCATCATCAGAATCATAAGCTATATTGCTAATTCCTTCTATAGGATTAACACGTAAAAGGCTTTGGTCAGAGTGCCGGATCACATCACCATATTTTAACTGTTCAGCAATCTGTGCAAATTCCGGACTGTTTGTACCCATTATGTGAAATCTACAGGTCATATCGTCTCCCGCAAAAGGATATTCCGGTGCAGCTACTAATATATCCATATTCGCAGGATCGTTATAAATGACAACAAATTCATCACCCCGCCACTCGGCAGAATTCACGTCGCTGTCTTCATTCGGAAGCACCCAGATCGGACGACCGGATTCTTTGCTGTATTTATTTGCCAGTTCTTCGGAATATTCCGGAGTATTATCGTAAGAA
Source organism: uncultured Ruminococcus sp. (assembly GCA_947174625.1). Lineage (GTDB taxonomy): Bacteria > Bacillota > Clostridia > Oscillospirales > Ruminococcaceae > UBA3855. The sequence continues at coordinate 3,023 of CAMWJT010000023.1, read as the reverse complement.
TTGAATCCGGTATAGGAATCGCTATATTCCCAGTACAAAAAATCTTCTACTTCTCCATAATCAGAGCCATTTTCAAACACATACCTTGTGCCGTCTGCACCAGTAATCTGCACAAATGTCTGATCGTCAACCGCAATAGACCCAAAATTTCCAAATGACGCATCAAAGACAGATCCGATAATCTCCACTTCGCCTTCGCCATAAAAATTCATGTCATTAATGCCTTCCTTCTCCGTATAGCACATAGTATTATCCTCACCAGAATAACGGAGTACATCACCATATTTCACTTGTTCAGCGATCGGTGCCAATTCCGGAGAACTCTTAAACATTGTATAAAATTCGCAAAGCATATTACGACTTGATATATTCCACTGTCTCGAATAGGCTACCATTACCCAACTGTCAGCGACTTCAATAACAACCATTTCCGCACTCTGCCATTCCGCAGAAGCCGGGACATTGGAGAACATGGAAAGACTGGCTGTCAGCGTTGTGATTGCCGTGGCAAGCGCCAGTTTTCTTTTTTTCAGCTTTCTCATCTTTTTCAGCTTTTTCATAATATCATCCTCCTGACACAATTCTAATCATCTAATCATCAATCATTCATTATTTTAGTTTAAATGTTATTTCCACATTTCCGTCTCCCAGTGCATCGGCAAGTCCCGCAGGATTTTCCACATAGCCAATCCGTGTGTAGCTGTATGGTGTGGCGAAACTATCATAGAACAAAACCAGACATTTCGAACCGTAAAGCATAATATCGCCTGCGTTGATCTTTCCGATCTGTCCGGCATCTGCCGGCAAGGATTCAGAAAAATAATAATACTTCTCATTGCCGTTCAGTTCGTTCATATCCAACGTAAGCGGTAATTGCCGGATCAATTCGTCTGCCGTCGGATTCTGGTAAAGTCTAGCCGTAAATTCCTGATCTCCAACTTGTACAATCATTTCTTTCACCTGCCTGTCTTTCATTTGTTCAAACAGTTTGCGTTTCATCAGACAGAGATCAAACACATCCAGTTTATGATCTGCATAGAAATCCGCATTTTCCCAACAAGTCAGATTGCCCTTGTTCAAAATCCACTTCTGGAGCATAATCACATCTGCAATATCAAAACTTCCGTCCTGATTGACATCTCCATTGGCGGAAGTCTCCGCCGGGACTGCATGACAATCCGCAGGGACAACAGCCGTGACAGCAATCATAACAAGAATCATAAAAATAACAAAAACAGCAAGCAAGCGTTTCATTGCATTCACCCTGATTAAAATATTTATATTTATTAATATTAGTATAGCATATTTTTCTGAAAATTTCAATAAATTTTCAGAAAAAATCCCTGTAATGCGCTTTTTTGTGAATTGTATCTAAAATCCTGACTTCTGTTTTGTCAGAACAAATAAAAAGTGCAGAATTCTGCACTTTTTTAAATTTTATTTCTATTTTTATTTCTGATTCCGGTCTGTCCCGATAATTGCCCGGAGATGTTCCAGTAAATCACCGCCCGAAACGGAGATATTCCCCACGTTCTCGCAGATCTTTTCCAGATACTCCAGTTCTTTGAGCTTGTATAACGTCTTGTTCTCGTCCATTAATTTTGCTGTGTTCAGGAGTGATCTTGTCGAAGCGACTTCCTCACGACGTGCAATGACATTCGCCTGCGCTTTTTTCTCGGCTAACAATACAGAGTTCATAATATTCTGGATCTCTCCCGGCAGGATAATATCTTTGATCCCGGTGTCAAAAATCCGGATATATAATTTATCTGCTTTCGGACTTAGAATCTCTGCTAATTTCTCGCCGATTGTGTCCCGTTGTGTCAGTAATTCATCCAATGTATACCCGGCAATGAATTCCCGGACGGTAAGCTGAACCGCCGTCCGGAACTGTTCATCCAGGTTATCAATCTCCAGACAAGCACTCACGCAGTCCGTCACCTGAAAACTACACACGAAATTCAGGCGGATATTGACTTTGTCTTTGGTCAGGATTTCCTGCCCGTTCAGACTTAACAATCTCTTTTTATGTTCGATAAACCGGATTTTGCGCCGTATGCCGTCCTGATTCCAGAAATAATAAATCCCCGGTGTGAGAGAACTCCGGAACGTCTCATTCTCGAACAGCAAAGCCGTCTGGTTCTCGGACACTTCCAGACGGGTCATGCACCCGGCTTTGTAGAATTTTTCACATAACTGGAGATCATCCGGAATGCCGGCATTTCGCATGTTAAATAATTCAAAGCTGTGTTTCTCATTCACATTCCAATAAAGATAGCGTCCGGCTTTGAGGATTTCCTTGAAATGTCCGTTAATTCTGTGGATTGCCGCATGATCGTCCGGCACGTCCTGAGCAATCGTCTGCTTTTTGAAATTTTCATCCTGCAAAAAGCAGTCAAGCATTGCCTGGTCGAATTGTCCGGTCAGCGATTCAGAAAGCTTTGCTTTCCGGATCTGTCTGTGAAGATTCACGAAATACTTCCCGGCTTCCAGCATTTTCACAAATTTCCCATTTCTAAACAAAAAGCCTCTTTCGGATTCTGTAATGATAAGATACAAAAAAATCCCTCCAGTCTATAAAATTCATAAAAATTATAATTTTTTAAAACGCAAAAAATCTGATCCGACAATCCAGTGACGGCAGACGCTTTGAGGAAATCCAGGACAATACCGGAGATATAAAAAATATTCTATATCCTGAGTATGATCCTGCAAGCCCGGTATCCGGCTTCCGGCAAGGTCAGGGGACTGCTGTCCTGTCGAATTATAATATTAATTATAATTCATGCAAGACAAGATCAGAATTTTGCTTTGTTAAAAAATATTCCCAAAATATTTTCTTTTCAGTATGATAGTACTGACAGATAGAAGAACGGAGTCGAACCGTAAGAACTGCTTGCCCGAAGGCGGAGCTTTCTTTGCCCAAAGATTGTCATTCAGAACTTCTTTTGTTCCTGAACGCAAGAACAAAAGTCGTTGCTCAATGCTGTGAGAGATTCGCTTATCAGCTTGCCATACACAGC
>CAMWJT010000022.1 GCA_947174625.1 uncultured Ruminococcus sp. | reverse complement strand
TCAGGAATTGTCCGTATTATTGACAGAATTGGCAGGCTCGGAAGACTGGAAGAAAAATCTGGATTTACTCAAGAATCTGGATTATTTCGCAGAAGACGAGAACATCATGAATCGCTTCATGAAGATCAAGCTGACGAAGAAACAACAGCTTGTAGAGAATATCTATACCAGAGAGCCGGAGCGTTTTGCAGATCAGGCAGCTTGTGAGAAATTCTTCAATGCTGAAAATACTGTGTTTGACATCCAGATCAAGCGTCTGCATGAATACAAGAGACAGCTCCTGAATGCGTTCTCGATTCTGTATTTATATCATGGCATCAAGGACGGCAGTATTGAGAATATTCCGCCAGTGGCATTCATCTTCGGTGCAAAGGCTGCGCCTGGTTACCGGAGAGCAAAAGCAATTATCAAGTTTATCAATGAAATTGCTGCGATGATTGATGCTGATCCGGAAGTCTGCGACAAGATCAAAGTTTTCTTTGTGGCGGATTACAATGTTTCTTATGCAGAAAAATTAGTCGCAGCAGCGGACATCTCTGAACAGATTTCTACTGCCGGTACAGAAGCATCCGGCACGGGCAACATGAAGTTAATGCTCAATGGTGCGGTTACTTTGGGGACGTATGACGGCGCAAACGTGGAAATTGTCCAGGAGGCAGGCGAAGAAAATAATTATATTTTCGGCGCAAGAGTGGAAGAACTGGAGAAAATTTTCCCGGTTTACGACAGCCGGAAACTTCTGGCGGAGAATGCAAAGCTCCGGAAAGTTGTCCAGACACTCATGGACGGCACATTCTCGGACGGCGGCAGCGGCGATTTCAAAGAATTATACGACGCACTGACTGAAGGCGCAAGCTGGCATGAACCGGATCATTACTATGTTCTGGGAGATTTCCAGGACTATTGTGATACGAAAATCAAGGCTTTGCAGGATTATCAGGCAGACCGGATGGCATTTGCGAAGAAACAGTGGCATAATATCTGCAATGCCGGGAAATTCAGTTCTGACAGGACAATCCGGGAATATGCAGAAGAAATCTGGCAGATTCAGCCTGTTGTATTTGCAAATTAAGGAGATGCTTTTTTAAATGCAGGATTATGATACAAATTGCTATGATGTCATTATTGCCGGCGCAGGTGCTGCGGGATTGTATGCCGCTATCAATCTGCCGGAAACAGCAAAAATTTTATTATTATCCAAACGAGAACTGACACTCTGCAATACTGCCCTGGCACAGGGCGGTATTGCCGGAGTTTACAACTCTCCGGAAGATAAGACTTCTCTGCATGAGAATGACACGTATATTGCAGGGGGCTTCCAGAATAATCATAAAACAGTGCATATGCTGGTCGAAGAAGCGGCGCAGGATATTGCAAGGATTATCTCAATCGGTGTGGATTTTGATAAACTCGGAAACGGGGATTATCACAGGACACTGGAGGGCGGTCACAGCCGCCGGAGAATTTTTCATCATAAGGACGCTACCGGACGGGAGATCGCTGAAAAATTACTGGCACATGTGCAGACACTCCCGAATGTGGAAATCCGGGAAAATACGCTGTTATGTGATGTGAAGAAAACAAAGACCGGATTTTCAGCACTCACACTTCATGATGCACAATACAGGACTGTGCATAGTCAATTCCTGATTCTGGCAACGGGCGGTATCGGCAGAGTTTACGAGTTTACGACGAATTCTGCTATTGCTACCGGAGACGGGATTATGTTTGCCTGCAATATGGGTGCTATGATCCGGGGATTGAGTTTAATCCAGTTCCATCCGACGGCATTTAATAATCGTCATACAAGAGAATGCTTTTTGATTTCAGAAGCTGTCCGGGGCGAGGGGGCATATTTATTAAATTGCCATGGAGAAAGATTCATGCAGCGTTATGATGACAGATTAGAACTTGCGCCACGTGATGTGGTGTCCAATGCGATTGTCCTGGAAAGCCGGAGAACTGGTTCTGATGAATTTTATCTGGATATTACGCATAAAAATCCGGAAGAAGTCCGGAACAGATTCCCCATGATCTACCGGAATTTATTAGATCAGGGCTATGATATGACAAAAGACAGAATCCCGATTTATCCGTGTCAGCATTATTTAATGGGCGGGATTCAGGTCGATTCTGATTCCAGAACCAGAGTGAAAAATTTATATGCCTGCGGAGAATGTTCCAATACCGGTGTACACGGCAATAATCGGCTTGCAAGTAATTCCCTCCTGGAAGCGTTGGTATTTTCACGGCATGCGGCGCAGGATATTGCAAAGAAACTGGAAAAAACCGGAAACATTAAAAATTTTGAGAAATATAATTTTGATGATGAGAACCGTACGGAATCTGTCCCCCACGGCATCCGGACACAGTTACGGCATATCTTGCAGGAAAGTTATTTTGTCATTCCCAATGCAGAAAAGACACAGGAAAATTTCAGCAAAGTCTGTGAAATCCTGCATCAGCTCGAAGACGGCAAGTATATCATCAATGCGGATTATGTAGAGGCAAGAGCCACAGCGACAATTGCGTTTTTAATTCTCAATGAGGCACTTGTCGAGGAGAAAGGAGTCTAATCAATTAAATCATGAAATTATTGCAAAGTTATGTGGATTCTGTGATTCTCAATGCGCTGGAGGAGGATATTCACTATGTCGATGTGACGACAGATTATCTGCTCCCGGAGGATCACACAAGCAGTGCGTATTATATCGCCAAGGCGGACGGCGTTCTCTGTGGTCTGGAGATTGCCAAGAGAGTGTTTGAACTGGTCGGCGGTGATGTAGAATTTAAGGCTTATTACAAGGACGGCGACAAGATCCGGAAAGGCGATAAAATCGCCATTATGACAGGCAATTCCGGGACGCTCCTGAAAGGAGAACGCACGGCGCTGAATCTTTTACAGCATTTGTCCGGGATTGCTACGGCAACCAATCGCTGTGTCGAATTGGTTGCCGGGACGAAAGCGCAGATCACGGACACCAGAAAGACACTGCCGGGATTGAGACGATTGCAGAAATATGCTGTCACAATCGGCGGCGGCAAGAATCACAGATATAATTTGTCCGAAGGCGCAATGCTCAAAGATAATCATATTGACGTTTACGGCGGAATTACACCGGCTGTGACGGCACTCCGGGAAAAGATCGGTCATATGACCAAAATTGAAGTCGAAGTCCGGAATCTGGAAGAATTGCAGGAAGCATTGGACTGCCGTTGCGAGATCATCATGTTAGATAACATGTCCTGTGAGGATATGGCAGAAGCTGTCCGGATCACAGACGGCAGAGCATTACTGGAAGCATCCGGGAACGTCACAGAACAGAACATTGCCGAAATTGCAAAAACCGGAGTAGATATTATCTCTCTGGGTGCATTGACACATTCGGTACAGTGTTTTGATATTTCTATGCGATTTGAGAAATAAATATTAATTTTATATTATGATGCAATCTGAAAGGAGTCATTTGTTATGAAATTTCGTAAAATATTGTGTATTCTCATGTGTTGTGTGACGACTGCCGCACTGGCAGGATGTAATAAAAAGCAGGATTCTGAGACGGATTCTTCTGTAGAAAATCCCGACAGCACTGTGAATACCGTCGCAGAGGACGACGGACAGGTTGAGGAAGTCACCACCCCCGTCCTGTCGGAGAAGCCAAAAGAAAAGATGCCAGAGAATCAGCCGAAAGCTGACGGCACAAGCGACATCCGTGTGACAATTGAAAGCATTGAAGTCACACTGGATGAACTCAAGGCACAGGATTACGTTGTTCCTGTGATGATTCAGCTGGATGAGAATTCCGGTATCACTTATTCAGAATGGGGCGCTTCTGTGGATGAGCGCTGCAAATTCACGGCAGACAACCAGGAAACAAGTTATTCTGTCTATTATTCCATTAATGATGAAAAACATTTCCTGTGGACGGCATGGAGTTCCGGCGCACAGATCCGGGATACCCCCGGCAGTCTCCTGCAATTGAACGTGACCATTCCGGAAGATGCCGCAGTCGGAGATCATTATGAAGTCAAATATCAGTCCATGTCTATGGCGGATAAACCGCACGTCTGGAGCAATGACACAGATAGTTGGGTAGATGACGGCTATGTTACATGGACGGACGGCGGTATCACAATTGTAGATCAGAAAACAGCGACAGAACCAGAGCCGGAAAATGCAGACGAAAATCCGGAACAGGATTCAGATGATGATACAGAAGAATAAAATAAAATAAATTAAATTAAATATTCAGACAGGAGGAGTTCGGATTGTCGAAATTTTATATTACTACCCCGATTTATTATCCGTCCGGGAATCCCCACATCGGGCATTGTTATACAACAGTTGCCTGCGATTCCATTGCAAGATACAGAAGAATGCAGGGACATGATGTCATGTTCCTGACGGGGACGGACGAACATGGTCTCAAGATTGAACAGAAAGCCAGAGAAAAAGGCGTTACACCGAAAGAATACGTTGACGAAATCGTCGCTGTGTTCCAGAAACTCTGGTCGTATATGAATATCAGTTATGACAGATACATCCGGACAACGGATGATTATCATGTGGAATCTGTCCAGAAGATTTTTAAAAAATTATATGACAAAGGGTATATTTACAAGGGCAAGTATACAGGGAAATACTGTACACCGTGTGAAAGTTTCTGGACGGCATCCCAATTAAAAGACGGCAAATGTCCGGACTGCGGTCGGGATGTGATTGATGCCGAGGAAGAAGCGTATTTCTTTAAAATGTCCTCATTTGCGGACAGAATCGAGGATCTGTTATTAAATACGGATTATTTACAGCCACGCACCCGTGCAACGGAACTTGTCAATAATTTTATCAAGTGCGGACTGGAAGATCTGTGCGTGTCCCGGACATCTTTCACATGGGGGATTCCTGTGACATTTGATGAGAAGCATGTGGTCTATGTCTGGATTGATGCACTGTCAAATTATATTACGGCACTCGGCTATGAGAATCAGGCTTATCAGGATTTTGAAACGTTCTGGCCTGCGGATGTCCACATGGTCGCCAAAGACATTATGCGGTTTCATGCGATTATCTGGCCGGCAATGCTGATGGCTCTGGAGCTGCCTTTGCCGAAGCATCTGGCAGTTCATGGCTGGATTACGTTCAACGGGCAGAAAATGAGCAAATCCCTGGGGAATGTCGTGGATCCGTTTATCTTGGGTGAGCGCTACAGTCCGGATGCGATCCGGTATCATATTCTGCGTGAAATGGCACTGGGTTCGGACAGTTCTTTTTCCAATGAAATCATGATCCAGAGAATCAATACCGATCTTGCCAATGGTCTGGGAAATCTGGTGTCAAGAACCGTTGCTATGGTGCAGAAATATTTCGGCGGTACGCTCCCGGAAGAACGTCAGCCGGAAGAAATTGACCAGGAGTTAATCACGCTTGCATGCGCAATCCGTCCGGAAGTGGATGCTTATATTGACAATACACAGATTAATCTTGCACTGACGGAGATTTTCAAGTTAGTTGACCGGGCAAATAAATATATTGATGAGACAGCTCCCTGGGTACTCGGCAAGGACGAATCCCAGAAAGCACGGCTTGCCAGTGTGTTATATAATTTACTCGAAAGCATCCGGATTGTCTCTGCATTGCTGAGTCCGTTCATGCCGACGACCATGCCGGAAGTCTGGAAGCAGATCGGTGCAGAGCCGGAACATGTGACTTATGAGAACGCAGAAAAATTTGATGTCCTGCCAGTCAATGTCACAGTTCACAAGGGAGATATGTTATTCCCCCGGATTGATGCAGAAAAAGAAATCGAAGAACTGAACCAGATCATTGCACAGAATCAGCCTGCGCCGGCATATGAGCCGGAGCCATTGGCAGAGCAGATCCAGATTGAAGATTTTGCAAAGATTGATCTGCGTGTTGCAAAAGTTCTCCAGGCGGAGAAAGTCAAGAAATCCAAGAAATTATTAAAATTGCAGTTAGATGACGGCATGGGCGGCAGACAGGTTGTTTCCGGGATTGCAGAGTATTACAAGCCGGAGGATTTAATCGGCAAAAAAATTATCCTGATTGCGAATCTGAAACCGGTGAAGCTCTGCGGTGTGGAAAGTTGTGGTATGATCTGTGCAAGCGATCTCCCTGACGGGAGCATTGCAGTACAGTTTGTGGATGACAAATTCCCGTGTGGTGCAAAATTAAGATAATTATTATTAATTCTAATAATGCAGGGGAGCTTGTGAGACAGGCTGAGAGGGAATTAAAAAAATTCCGACCCTTTTACCTGATACAGATCATGCTGTCGTAGGGAGTCAGAAATCATGACAGGGACATTCTGGAAACAGGGTGTCTCTGTTTTTTAAAATTTTAAAGCGAGGTAATTTTTATGAGTACATCCGTTGCGTTGCATCATGTAAAGACGCTGAGAATGGTCGAAACCGGGATTTTGTTGGCGATTGCAACTGTATTGTCCGTCATTCAGCCGTATCAGTTGCCTTTCGGCGGTGGGATTACCGTTGCAAGCATGTTGCCGATTGTCTTGATTTCCTATCGGCATGGCGTAAAATGGGGCTTGTTTTCGGGATTTATTTATAGCTTATTGCAAATGGCGATGGGATTCGGAACAGTCAAAAGTTTTTTTGTCCCGGAAGATTACGCAATCTGGGCAGGCATCGGGATCGTCCTGCTAGATTATGTCATTGCGTACACTGTCCTAGGATTCGGCGGATTATTCCGCAATCGACTGAAAACAGCTCCTGCATTGTGTCTGGGTACAGTGATTGCTTTGTTGTTCCGGTATATCGTGCATATTATTTCGGGAGCTGTCTTTTTTGGCGCATGGGCAGAATGGTTCTTTACACAAGATGGATTTTATGCAATCGGTGCGAAAATTGTAGAGAATTTTTGCGGTACAAGCCTGGCTGTGATCTATTCTGTTTTTTATAACGGCTTGTATATGATCCCGGAAATTATTGTCACGGTGATTGTTGCGTATGTCGTAAGCAAAGTACCGGCAATTGCGAAAAAAATAAATTAAAAAATTAAATTGACATGGATTGTAATTTGTGCTATACTATAATTATGTTGTTAGTTTATCAGAAAAGGTGAGGTGAGGGAACGTGCCAAACGGCGATAGTTATGGGTCAGACGGACGAAAACGGCAGAATAGTATTATATTGCAGACGCTGTTGTCGTTGGGCTATATAGTGATAGATTGTTTCCTTCGCCTGACTGTATGATTACTTGACTGCGAAGGTCTTTTCTTGCCTTTTTGTCCGTTTTTTGCATGGAATTCGCAACAGATTTCATGACAATACAAACGGAGGGATATTATGGCAGATGAAAAAATCAATACAGTTCAGAATCCGGCAGAGATCATGGAAAAACCAGATTATGAAACGGAAATTCTGAACATTATCCGGGGAAAATCTTCTCCAAAAGCAATGCTGGCACAGTTAGAAGATTATCATGCGAATGATCTTGCACAGGCTATGGAAAAACTGGATGTCCAGGAGCGCAAAAAACTGTATCGCATCTGTACTGTCAGAATGCTTGCAGAGATCTTTGAATATCCGGATGAAGCGAGTGTCTATTTAAATGAAATGGATATTCAGAAAGCTGTCGCTGTGGTTGCAGAACTGGAAACGGATACTGCTGCTGATATTCTGCATCAGATCGGGAAAGAAAAGCGAACTACCATTATTGAAATGCTGCCGCAGGAAATCCGGCAGGAGATTCAGTTGATTGCTACGTTTGATGATGATGAAATCGGTTCCCGTCTGACGACGAACTGTATTATTATCCGTGAAAATTTGACAATTAAACAGGCAATGCACGAACTGATTGTTCAGGCAAAAGAGAATGATAATATTACTACGCTTTTTATTGTAGATGAAAAAGGGGAATTTTACGGTGCAATTGATCTGAAAGATCTGATTACAGCGGATGCGACGGATTCACTGGATGAACTGATTCAGACTTCTTTTCCCTATGTGTATGCACATGAAGAGATAGACAATTGTATTGAACGGCTGAAAGATTACTCAGAAGATTATATTCCTGTACTGGATAATTCGAATCAGTTGCTTGGCGTGATTACTGCCGCCAGTATTATTGAAGTTGTTGATGATGAACTGGGGGAAGATTATGCAAAGCTTGCAGGTCTGACTGCGGAAGAAGATCTGAAAGAATCCCTGATAGAGAGCATGAAAAAGCGCATGCCGTGGCTGATGATTCTGCTGGCTCTGGGGATGGTTGTTTCGGGTGTAGTTGGTATCTTTGAAAAAGTTGTTTCACAGCTGACAATGATTATGGCATTTCAGTCCCTGATTCTGGACATGGCGGGTAATGTCGGCACACAGTCACTGGCAGTGACAATCCGGGTGCTGATGGATGAAAATCTGACAGGAGAACAGAAACTAAGGCTTGTGACAAAAGAAATGAAAGTCGGATTTGCAAATGGTATGATACTGGGTGTGATTTCTTTTGTTTTTATCGGATTATATATCATGGTATTCAAACACAGAGCAATGCTGTTCAGTTTTGCCGTATCAGGCTGTATTGGCATCTCACTGTTGCTTGCCATGATGATTTCCAGTACAGTGGGCACATTGATTCCCCTGTTTTTCAAGAAAATAAAAGTGGATCCGGCAGTTGCCTCCGGACCATTGATTACGACAATCAATGATCTTGTGGCAGTTGTGACTTATTATGGTATGAGCTGGATTTTATTATTGAATATCCTGCATGTATCATGAATCAATTTATGGCTCAGAGAGATTATCTGAGCCGTTATTTATTTGTTTGATAAATTTTTCACAAAGTTACTGGTGTATTTCTACAAAATACAGTTGTCCGTTTACAGCATATTTTACAAAATACTGCTCGTTCTGCAAAGAATCTCAAAGAACCCCTTGACTTGTGCGGAAAAAAATAGTATAATAAATACTGTCAGATTGTTAAGCCGGTGTCATGGCTTGCAGTTAAAAAAATAATTTTGAAGGGTGATAGATACCAATGAGCAGAGTTTATAATTTCAGCGCAGGTCCTGCTGTCCTGCCCGAAGAAGTCCTCAAAGAAGCAGCAGCAGAAATGCTGGATTATCAAGGCACTGGCATGTCCGTTATGGAAATGTCCCACCGTTCCAAGGCATTCGACCAGATTATCAAGGATGCTGAACAGGATCTCAGAGATTTAATGGGTATTCCGGATAATTACAAAGTGATGTTCCTCCAGGGCGGTGCATCTCAGCAGTTTGCTGCTATCCCGATGAACCTGATGAAAAAGGGCAAGGCAGGATATATTATTACTGGTCAGTGGGCTAAGAAAGCTTACCAGGAAGCCAAGAAATACGGCGAAGCTGTAGAACTGGCATCTTCTGCGGATAAGATTTTCTCTTACATTCCGGATTGTACCGATCTGCCGATCACAGACGACATGGATTATGTCTACATCTGCCAGAATAATACAATCTATGGTACAGTTTATAAAGAACTGCCGAATACCAAGGGTGTGGAACTCGTTGCAGACGTTTCTTCCTGCTTCCTGTCTGAACCGGTAGACGTTTCCAAGTATGGCGTGATCTATGGCGGCGTACAGAAAAACGTTGGTCCTGCTGGTGTTGTCATCGTGATTGCAAGAGAAGACCTGATTCCGGAAACTCCGGCTGTAGAGAATACACCTACTATGCTGAACTGGAAGACACAGGCTGATGCAGATTCTCTGTATAATACTCCGCCTTGCTATGGCATTTACATCTGCGGTAAAGTGTTCAAGTGGCTCAAGAAAATGGGCGGTCTGGAAGCAATGAAGGCGCTCAACGAGAAGAAAGCCGCAATTCTGTATGATTATCTGGATCAGAGTGAACTGTTCAAGGGTACTGTTGAGAAGAAAGACCGTTCTCTGATGAACGTGCCGTTTGTGACAGGTGATAAAGATCTGGATGCAAAATTCGTCGCAGAAGCAAAGGCAGCAGGTTTTGAGAATCTCAAAGGACACAGAACCGTTGGCGGTATGAGAGCATCTATCTACAATGCAATGCCGATTGAGGGCGTAGAGGCACTTGTAGAATTCATGAAGAAATTTGAAGCTGAGAACAAGTAATTAAAAATTCTCAGTTTTAGGAGGTTTTTCCCATGTACAATATTTTAACTCTGAATAAGATTGCGGCTTGCGGTACAGATCTGTTTGACAAGGCAAATTATACCGTTGGCAGTGATGTTGAGAATCCGACAGGCATCCTGGTTCGTTCTGCAAAAATGCACGATATGGCATTTGGCGAAGAACTGCTTGCCATTGGTCGTGCCGGTGCAGGTACGAATAATATTCCGGTTGACAAATGCGCAGAACAGGGCATTGTTGTATTCAATTCTCCGGGTGCGAATGCAAATGCCGTAAAAGAATTGGTTGTTGCAGGACTGCTTCTTGCATCCCGTAAGGTGACAAAGGCTGTGCAGTGGGCGGCTGATCTGAAAGACACAGAAGAAGCAAACGTCGGCGCACAGGTAGAAAAAGGCAAGAGTCAGTTCGGCGGTTGTGAGATCACCGGCAAGACACTCGGCATTATTGGTCTGGGTGCAATCGGTCGGAAAGTCGCAAAGGCTGCTGCTGCATTGGGCATGACTGTTGTCGGCACAGATCCGTTCCTGAGTGATGCCGCAGCACAGGAAATCGCTGATTGCTGTAAAGTCGTTGCAACGAAAGAAGAAGTCTACACAGAAGCAGATTATCTGACAATCCATGTGCCGTTCAATGCAGATACCAAGGGCTTTGTGAATGCTGAGACCATTGCACAGATGAAGGACGGTGTTAAAATCCTGAACTTTGCAAGAGGGGAACTCGTGAATGATGCAGATCTCAAAGCGGCTCTGGAAACCGGTAAAGTGGCTTGTTATGTGACGGACTTCCCGAATGCTGACACAGTGAATGTAGATGGCATTGTTGCGATTCCGCATCTGGGCGCATCTACGGCAGAATCTGAAGATAACTGTGCAATCATGGCGGCAAATGAATTGATTGATTATATCGAGAACGGTAATATCAAGAATTCTGTGAACTTCCCGAATGTGTCTTTAGATGCTGTAGGCAAGAAGACAACTGTCCTGCACAAGGCAGATGCAGATCTGTCCGGCATTACTGCTGATGCAAAGGCAACCGGCACAAAGGGCGGATTCGGTTACACGATCCTTGCAGGAGATGTGGACGCAGAAGCTGTCAAGGCAATTGACGGTGTGATCCGTGTGAGAGTGCTTACGTAATTGAATTATGATTTGAAAATAAAAAAGCGCCTGTCTGGGTCTGAAACAGACGGGCGTTTTTTGAACTAATTTGAACTACAGGAGAAAATCTTATGAAATTAAAAAAAATGGCTGCATTTGCCTGTACCGCAATCATGCTGACACAGTCCGTTCCCTGTTTTGCATCTGCGCAGGAAACGGAAATGCGTGATATGACGACAATGGAACTGGTGCGTGATATGGGCATCGGCATCAATCTGGGCAATACGTATGAATCCTGCGGTGACTGGATTGCACAGTGGGGAGACGGCACACCGGAATCCTACGAAACAGCGTGGGGAAGTCCGGTCATTACACAGAAAATGATCCAGGGCTATGCAGACGAGGGCTTTGGTGTCCTGCGTGTGCCGGTCGCATGGTCAAACATGATGGGAGAAGATTATACTATCAGTCAGGAATATCTTGGTGCTGTGCGTGAAGTCGTTGACTGGGCATTGGATGCGGATCTGTATGTTATTATGAATCTGCATTATGACAGCGGTTGGCTTGAGCATTTACCAACTGAAAAAGAATCCTGTATGCAAAAATATGCTACGATCTGGACACAGGTATCTGAAGAATTTAAAGATTATGGAGATCATTTGATTTTTGAATCACAGAACGAAGAACTTGGTTGGTCATCACTCTGGAATCGCTGGGGCGGAACAGAGGGAAAAGCAGAATCTTATGCACTTGTCAATGAAGTCAATCAGACTTTTGTGGATATTGTCCGTTCATCCGGCGGAAACAATCCAAAACGACATCTGTTGATTTCGGGATATAATACCGATATTGAACTGACTTGTGATGCGCTGTTTACCATGCCGGAAGATCCTGAAAACCGTTGTGCGGTTTCTGTTCATTACTATACACCGGCTGATTTTGCGATTCTTGAGGAAGATACCGACTGGGGCAAGGCACGTTCCACTTGGGGTACAGAAGCAGATTTTGCGGAGCTTGACAGAAATCTGAATCTGATGAAAACAACATTTATTGACAACGGGATTCCTGTTATTATCGGAGAATATGGCTGTCCCAAAAAGAACAAAGAGGAAGATTCCGTAAGATTGTTTTTAACATCTGTGTGCCGGGAAGCTTATGCACGGCAGTTATGTCCTGTACTCTGGGATATTACAGAACTGCACTACGACAGAGAGACTTGTCAGCTGTATGATCCTGCGTTAAAATCGGCATTTCAGGAGATTGTAAATTCTGGTTCTGATCCCGATCCTGATCCGGATCCTGTCCGTGTAGCCGGAGATGTGGACAATGATGGGGAATTGTCCATAGCAGATCTGATATTACTCCAAAAATGGCTGTTGGCTGTACCAGATACCAAACTTGCGGACTGGAAGGCGGCAGATTTGCAGGAAGATGACAGGCTTACTATATTTGACTGGTGTCTGATGAAGCA
>CAMWJT010000021.1 GCA_947174625.1 uncultured Ruminococcus sp. | reverse complement strand
ATTAAAAAATTGCTTGACAACAACAACAATTTATGTTATAATGATAAAGGAAAGGAGGTAATAAAAATGTCTGAAAAAACATTATTTCCAGAACGTATGAGAGAAGCACGCTTAAAATCTGGCTTATCACAGGCTGAACTTTCAAGACGCACTAATATTTCGCCTGCAACTCTTTCCACCTATGAATCAGTTGAAAATCCTAAGAATCCACCCATTGACAAGGCAATTGCCATTGCAAAAGCTCTTAATGTTTCTTTGGATTGGTTATGCGGTCAAGAAACAAAAGATGAAACTATGAGCGATGAACTAACTGTTGAAAGTGTTCTTAATGCAATTATTACTCTTTCAAAACTTAGAGATTGCGAAATACAAGTTCATTATGAAAATGATTTTGGTGAATATACTACTCGTCCTTATATTACTATTTCCATTGATAATATTAACCTTTGTAATTTTGCAGAAGAGTATCGAAAGATTAATGATTTTATGAAAAATCCGGATTATGCAGATTATTTAAAATTAGGGTTAAAAAATACATTGTTAAATAAATTTATAAGTAACTATATAATAATTGATGGATGGTTTCAAATAGATAATAATATTGTTGAAAAACAGATATTTGAAGCTTTTAAAGCAAGTGAAACAGATTAAGGAGAAAAAACATGGCAAATGTCACAGCACGGAAGAATAAAGCCGGCGAGATTATCTCTTATCGAATCAGAGTAGCCAGAGGATATGACAGCTCCGGTAAAAAGCTAAAGCCTTACGAAATGACTTGGAGACCAGCTCCCCACATGAGCAACAAGCAAATTGAAAAGGAGCTGAACTGTGTTGCTGTGACATTTGAACAGCAGTGCAAAGCGGGTCTGGCTGGTAACGGCAAGCAGAAATTCGCTGATTATGCAGGATATGTCATGCACTTGAAAGAGCAGAACGGCGAATTACGACATCATACAGCTGTACGCTATCGGGAGCTGTTGGAGCGTGTGAATGCCGGAATCGGACATATTAGACTTTGTGACATTCGTCCGCAACACCTGAATGCATTCTATGAGCAACTCGGAAAAGAGGGCATCCGCAAAGCCAATGAAAAGGCTGTCTTGAAATCTGGTGTTGACCTGCCGGAACTGATTCACGCACAAGGCTTTACCAGCATTGAAAAGTTCCTGAAAGATTCTGCAAAGCTCTCCGCTGCTACTTATCGGAATGCTGTCAAAGGGCAAAGAATTACTGTTGAAAGTGCAGGAAAACTAGCATCAGCTTTGCGACTGGATATAAAAACGCTGTTCACACTGGAAACAGATAACCGTCCGCTTTCCGCAAAAACCATCCGGGAGCATCATGTTTTGATTCATATGATTCTGCATCAGGCAGAACAGGAGCTGTTAATTCCGTATAATCCGGCTGACAAAGCAAAGCCCCCGAAACTTATCAAATCCAAAGCCAATTACTTTGAACAGGAAGAAGTCACGGCGATTTTACAGGCATCTGAACAAGAGCCGTTGAAATGGAAAACACTTCTGCATCTGATGCTTGTGACAGGTGGCAGACGTGGCGAAGTCTTAGGCTTGACATGGGATTGTGTAGATTTTACATTTCATAGAATTTATATTGAAAAATGCGTTTACTATGAAGCGAAAACAGGTATTTACATAGACAAACCGAAAACAGAAAGCTCGGTACGCTGGATAAAACTGCCTGACGAAACCATACAGCTCCTGCAACAGTATCATGATGAATATTATAAGCCATTGCAGGAAAGCTCCGGCAGTCAATGGCAGGGCAAAGGATTTCTGTTTGTTGTAGATAGTGGCAATCATATCGGACGTGTGATGCATCCTGACAGTGTGACGGACTATTGCAACCGGTTTTCAGAAAAATACGGCTTACGGCATATCAATCCCCATGCATTCCGACATACATCAGCAAGCCTTCTGTACTTCGCCGGAGTGGACAGCATTACTATCTCTGCACACTTAGGACACGCCAAAGTCAGCACAACGACCGACATTTATTCCCATGTAATTTCAGAAGCACAGAGTCGTGTTGCCAGTGCAATGGGTGAAATCATTCTGACAACCAGAAAGCCAATAAACTCCATGACAGAACATACACCCAAAACTAAAACCGGATAAAAAAATAAGAGAGTAAGGAGCTGTTTTCCCTACTCTCTTTTTTATCTTCCAGTCACTTTTCATAGCTTTTTATCTGCTTAGTGCCTTAATAGTGCCCTCAAACATGAAAAAATAAAGAAATAACCGTTTTAGACTTCTCTAAAACGGCTATTTTGTGTGGTTGCGGGAGCTGGATTTGAACCAACGACCTTCGGGTTATGAGCCCGACGAGCTACCGAGCTGCTCCATCCCGCGATTTGTTTTATTGTTGTCATCCCTGACGACTTTATTATTATAGCACAGAAAATTGCAAATGTCAATAGCAAATCAATGATTTTATAGGAATTCATAAAAAATATTTTTTTTAATAAATAATTTTATAGAAAATAAATAAAAATTTCAAAAAGCAACTAGAAAAAAAGTCATTATTCTGTCTGTGTTCTTTCCGTCCGGAGCAATTCCAGGTAGTTGTGCCGGTATTCGGACGGTGTACAGCCACAGACAGATTTGAATATTTTTGTAAAATGGGATGCTGTCTGATAGCCGACTTCACAGCTGATGAAAGAAATACTTAATTCCTGTCGGATCAGCAGTTTTTTCGCCTGTTCACAGCGGATCTGATGATGATATACAAGAGGTGTGATGCCGGTTATTTCCTTGAACGTCCGGTCAAGATAGCATTTGTTGACATAAAGTGTACCGGCAATTGTCTGCAAAGAAAATTTTTCCTGATAATTTTCAGCAATGAGTTTCTGGACAGCTCCAGCAAGTTCTGCTTTTGCGCCGTTCCAGTCCGACAGTTCCGGATGGCATTTCTTGCATGGTCGGAATCCATGCGCAAGTGCTTCCTGAATCGTGTAAAAAATAATGCTGTTTTCAGGATTGCACAGCCGTGAAGTACAGGAAGGACGGCAGACAATCCCGGTTGTTCTGACGGCATAAAAGAATTGATTGTCATAATCTTTGTTTCTGTTTCTGATGGCTGACCATTGTTCTTGTGTCATAAGTTCACCTCAGGTATCTAAAAATAAAAATCTGATTTTTGTTTATTATAGCATAAAAAGCAGAAAAAAGCCAGAGAAAATTGAAAATTCAGCAATTAGAAGTCAATATTAGGATAAAATCAACAGAATAACAAGTCAATAACAGAATACAAAAGCAGATAGAAATACGTTATAATAGATATTGGTTAGAATAAGCTAACTTTAAATTTTGTCATTTGATTAGCGTATTCTAATTTAAATTAACTTAAAATTAATTTTATCCAGGAGGGTTTATGATGCCATTAACCATGTTAAAACAAGGGCAGTCCGGTGTCATTCAGGAACTGCATGGAAAATCCGCCGCTGTCCGTCATCTCGAAGAACTGGGATTTATCACAGGGGAAACCGTCAGAGTAATTTCAGAACTGGCAGGAAATTTGATTATTGAGTTAAAGGGTACAAGGCTTGCCTTGAACAAAGTGACAGCGAGCAGGATTATTCTTAAAAATTAAATTAAAATTTTAAATTTTTTAAATTTTTCAGAAAGGAAGAACTAGTTCAGATCATGAAATCTTTAAAAGAAATTGCCTGCGGACAGACGGTCACGGTAGTAAAATTGCATGGAGACGGCGCTCTCCGGCGCAGAATTCTGGACATGGGCATCACCAAGGGTGCTAAGATCTACGTCCGGAAAGTCGCACCGTTAGGAGATCCGATAGAACTGACTGTCCGGGGATATGAACTGACCATCCGGAAAAGCGATGCAGAATTGATCGAAGTGAATTAAATTATAATTTTTTAAAATTACTTATCACTATAATAATATAATAAGGAGCATTTTTTACATGGAAATCAGATTAGCACTTGCCGGAAATCCGAACACCGGCAAAACGACACTGTTCAACGCTCTGACAGGCAGTACACAGCATGTCGGCAACTGGCCAGGCGTGACGGTAGAAAAGAAAGACGGCAGATTAAAGTCCGATAAGTCCGTGATTATTGAGGATTTACCGGGGATTTATTCTCTTTCGCCATATACGGCAGAAGAAATTGTATCAAGAAATTATATTATCCATGATAAACCGGATGCCATTTTAAATATTGTCGATGCGACCAATCTGGAGAGAAATTTATATCTTTCCACACAATTGATTGAAGTTGGCATCCCGGTTGTGATTGCACTGAATATGATGGATGTGATCCGGAAAAACGGTGACCAGATTCATACAAAAAAACTCGGTGACATGCTCGGCTGTGAGGTTGTCGAAATTTCCGCACTCAAGGGGGACGGCATCCAGGATGCTGTAAAAAAAGCGGTTGCAGTTGCAAAAAGCAAAAAAGAAGTTGTCTTAAAACAAAAATTTTCTGAGGAAATTGAAAAAGTGATTCAGGAGATTTCTGAGATCATCACAGGAAAAGCAGATTCCAGAAGTCTGCGCTGGTATGCTGTGAAATTATTGGAACGGGATGAAGAAATTCAGCAGGACTTGCAATTAAATGCTTCAGAGCTTGCAAAGATTGAAAAATTAGTGACAGCCTGTGAAGAAATCGCAGAAGATGACAGCGAAAGCATCATTACTGGAGAACGTTATGCCTGGATTGCTTCCGTGACAGAAAAATGTGTCCATAAAAAAGATATTTCCGGGATGACAGCATCTGACAAGATTGACAGAATCGTGACACATAGAATCTTTGCACTGCCGCTCTTTGCGGTGATTATGTTCCTGGTGTATTTTATCTCGATTTCTACTGTCGGCACAATGGCGACGGACTGGGTCAATGATGTGTTGTTCGGGGAGATTGTCCCGACGTACTTAGGCGGTGCATTGGAAAATCTGGGGCTTGCGGACTGGCTCTACGGTCTGATTATGGATGGCATTGTCGGCGGTGTGGGAGCTGTTCTCGGATTTTTGCCACAGATGTTAGTATTATTTATCTGTCTGGCAATCCTGGAAGACTGCGGTTATATGGCAAGAATTGCCTTTGTATTAGACCGGATTTTCCGGAAATTCGGCTTATCCGGTAAATCGTTCATCCCGATGTTAGTCTCTACCGGGTGCGGTGTGCCTGGCATTATGGCATCCCGGACGATTGAAAGCGATAACGACCGCCGTATGACGATTATGACGACAACATTCATTCCTTGCGGTGCGAAACTCCCGATCATTGCGCTGATTGCCGGTGCATTTTTCCCGGAACAAGCCTGGATTGCACCGTCGGCGTATTTTCTGGGGATTGCCTGTGTGATTGCCTCCGGGATTATCCTGAAAAAAACAAAATTATTTGCCGGAGATCCTGCACCATTCGTGATCGAACTGCCGGCATATCATCTGCCCGGCGCAGGAAACGTATTCCGGACTATGCTTGACAGAGGATTTGCATTTATCAAAAAAGCCACTTCCATTGTCCTGGTTTCTACAGTTCTGATCTGGTTCTTGCAGAGTTTCAATCTGCATTTGGAAATGGTAGATGCGGAAGAATCCATGCTTGCCGGGATCGGTAAAATGATTGCGCCGATCTTTGCGCCGTTAGGATTCGGCGACTGGAAAGCCGCTGTCGCATCCCTGACAGGACTGATTGCAAAAGAAAATCTTGTCGGCACATTCGGCGTTCTGTACGGTTTTGAAGAAGTCGCAGAAGACGGCGAAGAATTATGGGCAACGCTGGGGGCTGCTTATACACCGGTTGCCGCTTATGCCATGATGGCATTTAATCTGCTGTGTGTGCCGTGTTTTGCAGCAGTCGGCGCATTACGCCGTGAAATGATGTCCGGCAAAATGACCTGGTTTGCAGTCGGTTATCAATGCGCACTGGCTTATATCGTCTCTCTGATGATTTATCAGTTCGGCACACTGCTGACAACAGGTGCATTCGGTATCGGGACAGTCTTTGCGATTGCTTGTCTGTTATTCGTCATTTATTTGTTATTCATCAAGAAAGCCTGGTCGCCTGAGAAGAAAACAGGACTTTCTTTAGAAAGGGCTTAATATGGCAAATATTATTGTAATTTTAATCATTGCCGTAATTCTGGTGCTTGCGATCCGGAGCATCTGGAAAGATCATAAAAACGGCGGATGCAGTTCCTGCGGAAACAAATGCAGTTGCAGTCACTGTAATGGCTGTGAGAATCCGGAACGCAAGAAATAATTATAAAAATCATAAAAAAAGCTCTCTTTTCTATCTGATATTGCTATCAGATAAAAGAGAGCTTTTTAAAAATTATCCCAGCATGACATCTAACAGCATCATCACAGCAAAGCCGGTGATAATTCCCATTGTCGCAAAATAGGGCTGTTCTTCCTGATTTCTCTGGCATTCCGGAATTAATTCATGTACGGCGACTAAAATCATAGCGCCTGCCGCAAATGACAACGCATAAGGCAGAATGGATTCTACATAGACAACTAATAATGCACCTGCTACACCTGCGATTGGTTCGACCATGCCGGATGCCTGCCCGATCAGGAAACTTCTCCGGCGAGAATACCCCTCCCGGCGCAGTGGGACGGATACGGCTGCGCCTTCGGGGAAATTCTGCAAGCCGATCCCGACGGCGATTGTGACAGCTCCCATCAGATTTTCAATCCTGGCATCTGTATTCTGCAATGCGCCGAATGCGACCCCGACGGCTAATCCCTCCGGGATATTATGCAATGTGATAGAGAGTACCAGCATAATCATGCGATTTAATTTTTCACGGCTTTCTTTTTTTCCGGCAACAGGATTTGCTTTCTCTCTTGCGAATGATACAATCTTATCAGAACCCCACATGAAACATGCACCGAATAAAAATCCTGTCGTTGCTACGAAATAAGCCGGGAGTTTTGCAATCTGTTCTGCCCGTTCAATTGCCGGCTGTAACAGTGACCAGAAACTTGCGGCAATCATCACACCAGATGCAAAACCAAGCATAAAATTTAAAATTTTCTGATTGGGTGACTTGAAAAATACCACAATTGCCGCCCCCAGTGCCGTCACAAGCCATGTGCCGACTGTTGCAAGCAGTGCCATCCACACAAACTGATTCATCAGATTAAAAAACACCTCCTGTAACTATTATATTTCGCTATAGGAGTATTTGTGAATTATTGTAAAAATCGCTTGACTTTTCTGGTAATTCATGTTATGATAAAAAATAGTGAACAAGTTGAAAAGAGGTGGTTTCATGTCGAAAAAGAATCAGAAAAAGAAATCCCGAAAACAAAAATCCAGGAAATCCCTTGCTATCGGAGAAGAATATGTCATCCGGTATTGTTCCGGAGAAAGATTTGTTGTGCTGGTGGCTTGTATCTTTGTCTGTATGTGCAGTATTGCAGTAAGTGTTTGTTTAATAGTAAATAAAGAAGAATTTTGGAGCGTTCTTTTCTTGGTGTTGTTGCTTACTGTTCCTCTTGTCCTGGCAGTTGTTTTTATGTTTCGTTTCCGGATTCGGTTTCAGTCGAATCAAAGAGAATTGGAAATCCGGAAATTATTCGGAAAGACAAAGAAAATTTCTCTGAATGAAATCCAGGAAATCTATTACAGTACGGATGGCAGAGTAAACTTCCTGAATATTATAACAGAATCCACAAAAATCCATGTGAATACATCTGCCTGTGAAAACACCCAGTTTCTGAAAATTTTTCTTAGAACACATTGTGAACATAAATTCAAGACAGGAATCAGAAAGGAAGTGCATTTATTATAAATATACTAGAACAGCAGGATTTTTTAAATATTCAGAATCAGCTCCGGAAGAAAATTTGTCTTTCTGATGATTACTATGCTGTGAAATCTGTTTGAAAAATACGACAATCGCCGTCACAAGCCATGTGCCGACTGTTGCAAGCAGTGCCATCCACACAAACTGATTCATTGGATTGAAAAACACCTCCTGTAGCTATTATATTTCGCCATCGTATCATTTGTAAGTTTCTGTAAAAGTCACTTGACTTTTCTGGTAATTCATGTTATGATAAAAAACAGTGAACAAGTTGAAAAGAGATGATTTCATGTCGAAAAAGAATCAGAAAAAGAAATCCTGCAAACAAAAATCCAGAAAAGGAAAGTTCTGGATTGGAGATGAATACATCATCCAGTATCGTTCCGGAGAAAAATCTGTTTTGCTGGCATGCTGTAGCTTTGTTTGTGTGTGCAATGTTGCATTGACTGTTTTGTTTATAGTAGATAAAGGATTTTTGGGCATTCTTCTTTTGTTGCCTGCCATTCCGGCTGTCCTGTCAATGCTTTATACGCTTCATTTCCGGATTCAGTTCCGGATGTATCAGAAAAAAATGAAAATTCAAAAATTATTTCAAAAATCACAGGAAATTCCCCTGGATGAAATCCAGGAAATCTATTACAGTACAGACGGCAAGGTGAAATTTCTGAGTATTATCACAGAATCTACAAAAATCCATGTGAATACATCCGCCTGCGAAAATGTGGTTTTTCTGGAAATTTTTCTGAAAGAACATTGTACACATAAATTCAAGACAGGAATCAGAAAGGAAGTGCATTTGTTGTGAATCAAAATCAGGAACAGGAGTTTTTGAAAATCCAGAATCAGCTCCGGGAAAAGATTTGTCTTTCAGATGATTGTTATCCGGGATTCGATCCCGGTCAGATCAGCACAGTTGCCGGGATTGATCTTGCTTACTGGAATCAGGATGCACAGGAACTTGCCGTCTGCTGTATTGTAGTCCTGGATTTCCGGACGCATGCAATTCTGGAAAAAAAGCAGTATCATGCAGAGATCACAGTCCCGTATATGCCCGGATTCCTGACATTCCGGGAATTGCCGTTAATTTTGGAGACAGTAAAATTACTGGAACATAAGCCGGATTTGTACATGTTCGACGGCAACGGTTATCTGCATCCCAGACATATGGGAATCGCTACACATGCGGGATTTTATTTAAATACGCCGACAATCGGTGTTGCCAAGACGTATTTCCGGGTAGATCACAAAACGGATTATACAGAACCGGAACAGACTGCCGGGAGTTACACGGATATTATCATTGATGGAGAAATCTACGGACGGGCATTGCGGACACATTCCGGGGTCAAGCCGGTTTTTCTGTCCGCCGGGAACGGAATTTCTCTTGATACAGCAACAGCACTGACGCTCCGGCTTGTCGGAACAGAAAGCAGAATCCCGATCCCAACCAGACTGGCGGATCTGGAGACTCACACAGCAAGAGACCAATTAAAATTAAATTAAAAATAGAAAGGTGAAAATCTGATTTGAAAAAATACAAGAAAAAATTAATTACATCTTTATTGACCGCTGTCATGGTATGCAGTGCGGGAATGCCTTGTTCGCAGGCAGGAAAGATAATTTCTGAAAATTCTGCAAATTATTTCCTGATGCAGTCAATCCAGGCGGATGCCGCCGGAAGCCGGGCATTTAATCAGTTCCATCCGCAATGGAAAGCTTATACTTACACAAAATGGGCGCAGTCGGGGAATTCTCTTTATACGTCTGGTTGTATGCTCTTTTCATTCGGAAATGCAATTCACAGTCTGACCGGCAGAGTCGTCAACATCACCGATCTGGCATCCTGGGCTTGCAATAACGGCTCCTGGAGACCAGGCGCAGGCGGCGGCTATCGGGATTTGTTCTACAATCAGATTGAGGCATCTTATGGCAGAGTTTATCAATTCACTGTTGAGGGCAGTTATTACGGCAATGTGGAAAATTCCCGTCTGACAGAACATCTCCTGAATGGTGGTGTCGCAACAATACATGTTCCGGGACATTTCATGGCAATTATAGATTATAATCCGGTGAATCAGACATACCGGGTGATTGAGAGTGCCGTTTCTTCATCACGTGGACTTCCGGCGAGCAGTTGGGTTCCTGCTTCTAAACTGGAGACAGGACAGACCAAAGTGGATTGGTTCTGTCTGCTCAGCAAACAGAATTTTACAACCGGGAGCAATTCAGGAATTTCGGGAACGGAAGATAGCGGGAATCATGAAAATATCCCAGAAAATACGGGCAATCTAAATACAGGCAGTTCCGGAAATTCTGTGAATTATTTCCCGAAATATACCGGTTCTTCGGAATCCTTTGCCGCTGCTCTGTATGTAATCGGTTCGGATGGTTCTTATCAGTACCGGGAAAAAATTGCTCATGCAAACGGCATCCCCGGTTATGATGGCACACTGGAACAGAATAAATTATTATTCCAGTTACTGAAAGCCGGGTTATTAGTCAAACCGGATGTAGAACCGGATTTGTCAAACATCTACTTCCCGAAATACACAGGATCAGAAGAAACGCTTATTTTGGCACTGCATGCGATTGGCGTGGATTATTCTTATAACTATCGTGCAAGGATTGCAATTGCCAATGATATTACAAATTATGCCGGGACGGCAGAACAGAACATCCGAATGCTGGAGCTGCTCAAAGCCGGGCAATTGCGCAAGCCCTGAAAATTGCATAAATTGGAGAGAGAAAATAAATGAAAGTTAAACCATCAAAAGCTATTATAATTATTCTGGTTACTTTATTGTTATCACTCATCCTCCAGTATTTGATAATACCTATCAGTCGTCCTGATAATGCAGTTCGCAGTTATGTGTTACATAAAATACCAATAAATACAAGCTGGGATGAGACTGTCAGCATCATTGACAGTGAAAGATGGAAGATAGTATCGACACATGATAGTGGATTAAGAATTAACTACCAGGCACGGCATGTTGATTTTGATTTTCAGCATGGGGCTAACAAAGGGGAATTAGTTGGTGTAACATCAATGGAAGTCAAACTTGGCGAGTTCTATAGTCCATTCCATACGGCTGTATTTGCATATATTGCATTTGATGAAAATGATAAACTGACGGAAGTATACATACACAGAGAGATAGATGCGACCTGAGTCTGCTTATTTTAACCCGTATCAGCAAGAAATCCCCCGCCTCTTCAGGCGGGGGATATATAATTTATAATTAATTTATCAAAATCAATCAGTCAATCTCCAGATTCAGCACAGAACGCATATAATCCTGAATATCTCCGACGAATGTGCCTGTTCCAGTTGCCGCAGTGTATTGCAGGATGATGCTTGCATCTATCGAGTTGAGAGCGCCGTCCTGATTCACGTCAGCTGCTTTCATCTGGGCTTCACTCAGTGAGATTTCTCCTGTACCGAGATTAGCGGCGGTACTCAGAACCCATGCACCATCAGAAGCATCTACAATCCCATCACCGTTGGCATCTCCACAGGACAAGTCTTCCGGTTCAGAACCGGTGCTGTTATAGTGAATCGTTGCATTTGTGAGAGATTCGTTATACCAATCAATCCTGATTGCATTCCACTGTTCTTCTGTTCCGGCATAGTAAACATCGTCCAGGTATTCGCATTGATAAAATGCCATCGGTTCAATTTCTGTGATGCTGTCGGGGATGACAATGGATCTCAATCCTGTACATTCATAGAATGTAGAAAATGCAATCTTTGTCAGACTGTCCGGAAGCTCCGCACTTTTCAGTCTTTCGCATTCTGCAAATGCACTGTTTTCGATTTCAGTAACACTGTTCGGGATGTTGATCTCTTCCAGGAAAATACAATCCCCAAATGCCCTCTTACCAATGGTTGTTACACTGTCTGCAAGCGCAACACTTGTGATACTGGTATTCTCATAAAATGCAAAATCATTGATTCTTGTAACAGTGTCAGGGATGATAACAGGATTATTGCTTAATCTTCCGCTAATCAGAATCCCGTTTACAACGACAAGCCTGTCACGTAATTCATGGGCTGTCAGCCATATTGTACCAGAAAATGCCCATTCCCCGATATTTGTAACGCTTTCCGGAATTGTGATGTTTTCCAGTAATTTGCATTCCGCAAAAGCACCCGCACCAATGCTTGTCACACCGTCCGGAATGACAATATCTGTTAATGCTTCGCACTTGCTGAATGTATAGGAGCCAATGCTTGTCACACCCTGCGGAATGGTAATATCTGTTAAATTGCTGCATAAATAAAATGCGTCGTCTCCAATCGTTGTGACACTTTCAGGGATTGTGACACTCTTCAGTTCTGTACATTTATAAAACGCATTATTACCAATACTTGTGACACTCTCAGGGATCACAACGCTGGTAATGTCTCCGCATTCCTTGAATGCACCATCACTGATGGATGTGACACCATCCGGAATGACCACATCACCCGTACAGTTGCGTGCATCAATCAGCACATGATTGACAATGACAAAAGGCGAATCCGGACTCTGCTGTCTCTGTGTTTCCAGCCAGGGCGTATTCTCAAATGCACTTTCACCAAGAGTAACATGCGCTGGATATGTCACATCTGTGAGAGAAGAACAATCAGCGAAAGCATTCGCATCAACCCTTGTAACGGATTCCGGGATTACCATTTCTGTCAGACTCGTACAGCCGGAGAATGCACCGTAACAAATTTCAGTCACGCTGTCAGGAATGACCATTTCTGTAAGAGATACACAATTACTGAATGTATTGCTATCAATAACAGTAATTCCCTGCGGAAGGGTGATTTCTCTGAGACTTTCGCAATTACCAAAAGCAGAGCCGATTTCTGTGACACTGGCAGGAATTGCAAGCACTTCCAGTGCTTTACAATTATAGAATGCAGAATCGCAGATTTTTTCAATGCTGTCCGGGATTGTTACATCTGTCAGGCAGTAACAATTCGAGAGTATTCCTGTCTCGTATTCACATCTGACGCTGCCGACGACTTAATAGGTGTAGAACTCGGAGGTCG
>CAMWJT010000020.1 GCA_947174625.1 uncultured Ruminococcus sp. | reverse complement strand
GGATGAAAGAGTACGGCGATGGGGCGATGATGGCTTCCTCCAGATTCAGCAATCTGACACTGGAATCCGGGGACGGTTTCGGAAGCATTATCCGGAATGTGTTAGTA
The DNA here is from genome assembly GCA_947174625.1 of uncultured Ruminococcus sp. Lineage (GTDB taxonomy): Bacteria > Bacillota > Clostridia > Oscillospirales > Ruminococcaceae > UBA3855. The sequence goes on along the minus strand of CAMWJT010000020.1, from coordinate 12,928 downwards.
GATCCGGCATATTTCTTCAGTCTGTTCGTTCAGGAACACAGTCTGCCGATTTTTCTTGAAGTCATGATTCCGCTGATGTTCCTGCCGTTCATGACAAGAAAACTGCACAGATACCTGTTACTGATTCCGTTTATTATCATGAATCTGGTCATCAGCACAAGTTATGGGTATGCCGCCGGGATTGGTTATCAGTATATTTATGGTCCGTCCTGTCTGATGATCTATCTGGCATTGCTCAATGCGGATGATTTTGTCTATGAAAAACGCAATACGGTGATTGCGATGGCATCCGTGGCAAGCTTTGCCTCTGCTTTGTGCTTGGTTTCCGGAAAAGCCGGTTATATGGAAACTTACAACAAGCGACCGGATTATTACCGAAATTTAGAAGTCTGTCTGGACAGCGTGCCGGAGGATGGCAGAGTGATTGCTAATACCTGGTTCTTGCCGCATCTGGCTGACCGGAAAGAAGTCTATATTTTTGACAGAGATGATTTTGACAAGAATCCGGAAATTGAAGAATTTGAAGAAAGCGTCACAGGATTGAAAGAAATAGAGCGTTATGACTTTTATGTCATGAGTCATGGTGATGGCAACACTGCAATTGCTGTGCCGTATCTGGAAGAAGCAGGATGGCAAATTTTCAACGAAACGGAAGATTATATTATTATTTATGTCAGTCCGGACTATCTGGCATCTCATCCAGGTTTAGAAATTCTTTATCATGGAAATTAAAAATATTTAAATTATTTTTTGAAACTACTTGCAATTTCCGGAAATTTGTTGTATAATAAAATTAAATTAAAAAAAATGGAGGTTTTTATTATGCTGATTACTTGTCTTGATTTAGAGGGTGTGCTTGTTCCGGAGATCTGGATTGCATTTGCGGAAGCCAGTGGCATCCCGGAACTCAAGAGAACAACCCGTGATGAGCCGGATTATAATAAGCTTATGGAATACCGGCTTGCCATTCTCAAAGAACACAATCTGGGACTGAAAGAGATCCAGGAGACAATCGCAAAGATTGATCCCATGGAGGGCGCAAAAGAATTCCTGGACGAGCTCCGTTCTTTGTGTCAGGTGATTATTATCAGTGACACGTTTACGCAGTTTGCCGCACCGCTGATGAAGAAACTCGGCTATCCGACGATTTTCTGCAATACCCTGGAAGTTGCTGATAACGGCGAGATCACAGGATTCCGGATGCGCTGTGAAAAATCCAAACTGACAACCGTCAAAGCTTTGCAGTCCATCGGCTTCGAGACCATCGCAAGCGGTGACAGTTACAACGATCTGGGCATGATCCAGGCAAGCAAGGCAGGCTTCTTGTTCAAGAGTACGGAACAGATCAAGAAAGATCATCCGGAACTGCCTGCTTATGAAACTTATGAGGAATTAATGCAGGCAATCAAGAATGCCATGTAAGAAAGATGAAAAAAATTCAGCACTGTGCTTTTCCAGAGGTGCAGTGCTGATTTTATCTAATTATCGGCAGAATACCCCCACTTCTAAGCGAACGAAGTGAGCGAAAGTGGGGGATGAATGCCGAATGTTTTTACTTAAACTATTGACAATCAGTAAAATATATGCTATAATAAATACATAGGAAATATCCTGAATCTGAAAGAAAGGAGAAAAAACTATGTATCTTACGGTAAAGCAGCAAGTGAAGCATCTTTCAAAAGAAGAATACAATATTTTGAGAGAATTGTGTCATACAGCGAAAAATCTTGCAAATGAAGCAATCTACAATGTCCGTCAGTATTATTTCGTAGAGGGCGAATTTCTGAAGTACGAAAAAAATTATGCTCTGCTGAAAAACAGTCCGAATTATAAGATGCTTAATTCCAATATGGCACAGCAGATATTAAAAGAAGTAGACGGCTCTTTCAAAAGTTTTTTCGGACTGCTGAAACTTGTAAAAGAAGGTAAATATGCTTTCAAAGACTGTAAATTACCGCACTATCTGCCAAAAGACGGATTTACGACTCTTGTAATAGGATTTGTCAGACTGAACGGCAACAAGCTGATTCTGCCGTATTCCAATACATTCAGAAAAACACACAAGCCTGTTGAAATCAGAATACCGCCGATACTTGCCAATGAGCATATCAAGGAAATTAGAATCATTCCGAAATCAAAAGCAAGGTTCTTTGAAGTTCAGTATACTTACGAGACTGAATGTATTCAGAGAAATCTGAATCAAAACAATGCACTTGCTTTGGATTTAGGTGTTAATAATCTTGTGACTGCTGTATCAAGTGATGGCAGAAGTTTCATGATTGACGGTAAAAGGCTGAAATCCGTCAATCAATGGTTCAACAAAGAAAATGCAAGACTGCAAGGTATCAAGGACAGACAAGGTGATAAGCGAAGAACAACAAACCGCCAGAAAACACTTGCTGATAAAAGAAATCGTCAGGTAAATGATTACATGAGTAAAACAGCCAGGAAAATAATAGATTACTGTATCTCCCATGATATAGGTACTCTTGTGGTCGGCTACAATGAAACATTTCAGCGGAATACTGATATTGGCAGACAGAATAATCAGAATTTTGTCAATATCCCGTATGGCAAATTACGTTCAAAACTGGAATATCTCTGTGAACTGAATGGAATTGTATTTTTAAAACAGGAAGAAAGTTATACTTCTAAAGCTTCTTTTTGGGACAGAGATGTAATTCCTGTCTATAATGCAGATAATCCGCAAAAATATCATTTCAGCGGAAAGCGTATACAAAGAGGACTATACAGAACTGCAAACGGAAAACTTCTGAATGCAGATGTAAATGGTGCATTGAATATTTTAAGAAAAAGTAGCGTTGTGAGTTTAGATACTCTATACAGTAGTGGCGAAGTGGACACGCCTGTAAGAATAAGGGTTGCCTGATTTGTCAGGTGGAGACTTAAATACCAATCTTCTTACGAAGCCCCCACCTCTTAGCGAGTTTACGAGCGTAGGTGGGGGAGAGTTCACTGACACAGGAGAAAAATTATGACACAGTTTGAGAAAATCAAGAAACTAAATGCCATGTTATTGCGTGAAATGCCGGAATATCAGATACAAGCAATGCAGATCAATGCTGACGACTACAAACAGCAAAGATTATTTTTGCGCAGTTTGATGAACCTGAGAGAACCGGTGCCGATTTCAGAAGAATTTTTGAATTTGCAGGATGATTTTCTGACACAGGAAGCAGAAGAGAAAGGCATTGTGCATGTCCAGGCGCTGACACCAGTTGCTGAAAATATTTATATCTGGCAAGGAGATATTACCAGACTGGATGCGGATGCGATTGTAAATGCGGCGAATACGACCATGTTAGGCTGTTTTTTACCCTGTCACAAATGTATTGATAATGCGATTCATTCTTCTGCAGGGTTACAGTTACGGGATATTTGCTATCAGATGATGCTGGCACAAGGACATGAAGAAGCAATCGGTTCCGCCAAAATTACAAAGGCTTATAATTTGCCGTCAAAATATGTGATTCATACGGTAGGACCGGTTATTTATGATGAAGTCACAAAATATGATAAACTCATGCTCATGTCTTGTTATACATCCTGTTTGCAGGTTGCGTCTGAAAAAAATTTAGAAAGTATTGCATTTTGCTGTATTTCAACAGGGGAATTATGTTTTCCCAAGCAATTAGCGAGTGAAATTGCAGTGCATACCGTCAGGACTTATCTGCATCAACATCCTGAAACAAGCCTGAAAAAAGTGATTTTCAATGTTTTCAAAGACGAAGATTATGAAATTTATAAAGAAGTTTTGCAAAATGTGTAATAAAGGAGTTAATTTTTATGCGTGGAAAAATAATTATCATTGAGGGACTTGACGGGTGCGGTAAGTCCACGCAGGTGGAATTATTAAAAAAATCTTTCCCGGACTGCCGTTTTCTGACATTCCCGAATTACAATTCTCCAAGCGGTGAAATTATTACAGAATATCTGCAAGGCAGGATTCCGGAGACGGATGCTCTACGGAGTGCTTATTCATCCGGTGTGTTCTATGCGATGGATCGTTATATCAGCTACCGGAAAGACTGGTATCTGGATGACAAGAATCAGAAAAATATGATTTCTGCTAGATACACAACATCTAACATGATCTACCAGACGGCGAAACTCCCACGGGACGAATGGGAGCATTATATTAATTGGCTCTCAGATTTTGAGTATTCCAGATTAGGAATTCCTGTGCCGGATGCCGTGATTTTTCTGGATGTGCCGATTACAATTTCACAAAGATTACTGTCAGAAAGATATGAAAATACCAATCAGAAAAAAGATATTCATGAATCCGATCCGGATTATTTCCGGACATGCTACGAAGTGGCGCAATATCTGATTGAACGGGAACACTGGCATGTATTGTCCTGTTATGACAAAAATGCAGATTCCATCCGGGGAATTCCAGAAATCCAGGCAGATTTGGTGCGCATGATCCGGGAAATATTAAATTAGTTTAAAAAAATAAAATAAATATAAAATTGCATAAATTACTGGCTGATGCAGTATGTAAATTTCCAGTGCATGTCTGCCAATAAAATTCACAGGCGCAAAGCCATGCCAGGAGAGTTTCAGGATGTTTTCATGCCATGCCTGATAGATGAAAAATCCCGTCAGGAATAAAAATAACCAGGGGAACAGCGCAAAATAATCCGTGGAATAAAATCCATCCTGCGGAAAGCCAAGATATGCCGTCAGGTAATTTTGATAGAGTTCTCTGGGGAGTGTCACAAATCTCACGGAGAAAAAGCCCAGATAGTGTGCATCTATATGCTTTGTGCATGCGAATAAGCCGAAACTCAGGAGTATTCCAGGAATTGACGGAAATATCTGCAACAGATTCCGACATCCGGGAATGGATAAGATCAGCATGCAAGAGCCGATACAGGTCAGGACACCGAATAAGATCAGATTTTCCGGCATGAACAGGATCGTTACACCTGAAATCAGCATCCCGGCAAGGAAGATTGTCAGTCCTCTCCGGAACAGATGCCGGCTCATTCCGGCGCAGAAGCCGGATAATAAAATAAACGTCCAACAGATCCCTTGTTGCCAGATGTAAGCGCCATTGCCGTGATACCAAGTCCAGTTCTGTCCGAACAGATAGACCAGATCCCAACAGGCATGGAATGTGATCATATGCAGGACTGTGAATCCCCGGATGAAATCCAGGACGGCACAGCGTTCGGAGATGGGTTTATGACTAGATTTTATATTCATAATGCGAACTCCAATAATTATAAATTTCCAATAATTATAAATTATAAAATAAAAGCACTCTCCGGGAATTACTTGAGATTCCGGGAAGTGCTTGTATTTGTCAGTAAAAAACCGCCTTGCCGTCATATAGAAAATAAAACCTAGCGTCTCCGCAAGGTGGGTATCCGCCTGAAAGTCTCTCGCTCCCAACGTCCGAATCCAGCTGAGTTCACTCCACCGGAAACGGGAGGTCTGCAATCCTCGATCAGAGCATCAGATTCCCTGAAAATAAGTGTAGGATTATAATAGCTATACTTACCCGAACAAGGCAGTAATTTTTTAATTAATTAATTAATTTATTTATTTATTTATTCTTCATCATCATCAGCATCACCTTCGAGCATTTCGCTGATTCTCTGCATGAAGATATTGCCAATGCGTTCGTATTCTTCGTCATTGTCAATTGTCGTCAGAAATTCTTCGCCGTTTTCTTCTCCGGCTTTTAAGACAACAAGTTCCGTGTCTTCTTCGATCATGGATTCCGGATCTTCAAAATACGGCACAAGCGCATAATAGACAGTGCCATTTTCTTCCATGACATCCATCAACTCAAATTCCTGTTCCTTGCCGTCCTCATCTGTGAGCGTAAAAATTTCCGGTGTGTATTCGTCAGCCATAATAAGCCCCTCTCCGCCTCCGGAGAGGCAATTAAATTTTATAGTAATTATTATAATTATTATACTACAAAAATTTTAAAAAATCAAGAGCGAAATTGATTTTTGTGAAGCCTGAACAAATTTATCTATAATTTTTGTGAAAAACAGCTAATTTATTTAATTTTTAGAAAATCGCTTCGCATCCCGGAAGTAAATCGCCCTTGTGAACGGATTGCACCAGATGTCCTGCGTTCTGGCTGTATGAATAAAATATAAATTCTGATAATATAAAGGGATGAATACTAATTCTTGCAAAATAATTTCTTCGCATTTCCGGTAAGATTCCAAAGTTTCCGCCGTCTGTTCCGTGTGGGCAATCTGTTCCAGACAAGTATTTAATTCTGTCGGGTCAATCCCCAGAAACTCCGCATTTTCAATAATTACTTTCAGCAAACTTTCACAGTTGTGATATGCCGGCTTGAAACTGTACAGCGCAATGCTGTAATCGCCGTCTGCAAGACGTTTTTCATATTCAGAATTCGGAACGCTCTCAATGCCGATATACTGATGAAATAAATTCTGCCATTCCTGACAGATGGATAATAACGCTTGTTGATTATCAAAAGTATCCGGGATCAGAATCCGTAGAGAATTGATCTGATTCATGGGGAGTTTTAAATCTGAAAATAAGTTTATAGCAGAATCCGGATCATAGGGAATTCCAAGCGGTTCATCCGCACATAATTCCCGGTAAGAACGTCCCAGAAACCGGACAGCCGGGGGGATCATCCCATAAGCAGGTGTGAAACTCTGATGAGAACGGACGGCATTTGCTTCCCGGTCAATTCCGGCGGCAAGCGCTTCCCGGAACTGCTTGTTCTGGAGCGTGCTATTTTCCGGATTGAAAATCAAGCCCCATGTCCGCACGCTGTTTGTTTCTACCTGGTAATCTCCGGATGAGAGATACTCTCCGGGGTATGTTGTTGTCAGAATGCAGTCGGCATTTTTTTCCGCAAAATCTTCATCTACTTCCGATTGAGAACGCATAATCGTAAATTGCAGACTGCTCGGCGAAACTTGATCTGCATCATGATAAAGCGCATTTTTCCGGAATGTGAGAAAATTTCCGCTTCCGTAGTTATCATAAGCCCATTTTGTCAGATAAAATGCGCCGTTACACAGGATTGTTTCCTGACTCAGACCGTATCTGCCTTTTGTCGAGAGGAAGAAATCTTCATTGCAGGGGACAGCGCAGTTCTGGGTCAGTAACATTAAAAATTCTTCATCCGGTTCTGACAGATGAAAAATCAGCGTACCGCCGTCCTGGGCAATCACGCCGAGCGTTTCCGGTTTCTGATTGCCGTTGAGAATGCCGGACGCATTCTCAATCGAGAGAAAATCTTCTGCATGGGGTGCATGTGTGTCCGGGTCTAATAATCTCCGGAACGCAAACACGTAATCTCTTGCCGTGACGGGCTTGGCATCTTTTTCTTCCATCCCGGCACTGTACCAGTAGCAATTATTTTTTAATTTGAATTCATAAGTCAGACCGTCTTCGGAAATCTGATAACTTTCCGCACCGGCGAGGAGGATTCTCCCGTAAGCATCCAGGCGAAGCAGTCCTTCCATCATGTTAGCAAGGACGGTCTCAGAATTGGGATTATCTGTATATTGCGGATCAAGGCATTCCGGATTTCCGGGGATGGTGCAGGTGAACAGATACCCTGTACCGTCGTCTTCTTCCCGTGAACAGCCTGTGAACAGGAACAGAATCAATGCAGGAATCAGGGACAGGGCGCAAAATTTTGATAATTTTATAAATTTCATAGATGATACTTTCAGATCCTTTCCAGAATTGATATATTTATTATAGCATTTTTCAATGCAAACCGCAACAGGCAGGAGAAAAAAATTTTTTAAATTTTAAATTTTTCTTAAAAAAATCATTGACAAATTATGAACGATATGCTATAATTAATCTGTCAATTTTTCTGTAGCAAAGGAGCGCTTTTTTATGATTTTTGCAAGTTATGATAATATTAAAAATAATAAAAATTCACGGAAAAATTTTTCCGGTTTCACGCTCGTTGAGCTGATTGTTGTGATTGCCATTATCGGTGTACTTGCAGCGATTCTTGTGCCGTCCATGATGGGCTATGTGTCAAAAGCAAAATTTTCTGCTGCAAATTCTATGGCAAAGACGCTGTTTAATGCAGGCATGGCGGCTTGCCGGGAGCATGACGTGACAAAGCCGATTCCGACCGGTGTCTATACCAGTGAGAAAGTCCTGAATGAATATCCCTCGCAAGGTCTGACTTATGATGAAAAGCTGTATCAATATATCTATGAATATTTCAGCAAGATTGAAGATAAATACTGGGCTGTCCGTGTAGAAAATGACGTTGTGACGGGTGTATGTTTCCAGAAAACCAAAGGTGATGCCTATGTGGGGACGCATCCGACAATGAATAACGAAAGAAGAGAAGCAAGCGATTTCAGTTTTGAAAAGGCGATTTATTTTGCAGAGACGGGAAACTGGACGGCAAGACCATGAGAAAATATCACTAAAAATAAACAAAGATTTTTGTCAAACCTGCTAAGTGAAAAAAATCCGGAAATCTGTTGACAATCCGGACAGAACATGGTATAATAGAATTAATAAATGAATTTTTTGTGAATGAAATATAAATTTATTTTAATATTTTTAATATTTTAATTCAGTGAGGTGTGATAACTATGAAATTGAAATTCCAGAAAATAAATCATCCCAGGCTTAAGGGTTTTACGTTGATTGAACTGATTATTGTCATTGCCATTATCGGCATCCTTGCAGGGATTCTTGCGCCGACAATGTCCACATATTATATGAAATCCCGGATCAAATCTGCCAATGCCAATGCCAAGATGGTCTACAATGCCGCACAGACGGCAGTGCAGAAATATATCAGCAGGGACAGAACGGCTTTGGCTGCTGAAAAAAGTAATTTCAACGAAACAATCCTGATTTCTTATAACGGAACAAATCAGTCTATTAACTGGGTGTCCGGTTTTAGTGCGCCCAATACGGCTGCAACGGCTGGTGATCCTTATGCAACTGTTGTGGATGCTGTGAATCGTACTGTCTCCAATGCGGAGAATATCAGCTGGACAATCTGTGTCAGCAATTATATTGTGCAGGGCTGTGTTGCGGCAGATAATCAAAATACGGATCTGGTAGGCTATTACTCTGCGAACAAGACATTTGCTACTGAACGAGCAAATACTTCTTATGTAAGTTGGGTGACAACAAATGCTGCTGATGTTTCAGGCGAAAGTATTCAATGGGTATGCAATCGGTATAGCACACCATAATTATTTTGATCATCTTGAAAATTTAAGAAAAAATTTGAGAATTTTGAGAAATTTTTGAAAAGCTGGCAGTTTCTGCCGGCTTTTTCTGTTTTCATTTTTAGATTGCCTATTTAGATTGCATGATACTGTATAATCCGGATTTTTCCGTTCATATTTAAAATAAATTTAAATTAAATTTATTTTCCGGAGGGATTTGCCATGATTAAAGGTGTGAATAAAAAAGTCATTGAAATTAATCATCCCGACAGCGTGTATTTTGAACGTGCCGTTCTCTATCTCAGACCGGATGTAACGGATGTGCCGTTACATGTTGCACAGATGGAAACACTGGATTATTTTGATGCCGGACAGAAAAAACAGAAATTTCCAAAAGATTTTTTGCTGTTCCTGTCGGGCATGGCAGTATCCGGCATGATTTGCTGGATTGTTCTGCAATTCTGGCAGTAAATTTTGAAATCCAGTCAAAAAACTCTTGTTTTTTCAGAATAACTATGCTATAATAAAAATATCTATTTTGATGTTTTAATTCATTCAGAAAGGATTATTTTTATGCCCGATACAGAAAACAAAATTATTGGAAAAAATCCCGTCCGTGAGGCGCTGAAAAGCAATCTGCCTGTGGATACGCTGTATATCAGTCATGCAAATGGCAATGGAATGGGGGAAATTCTCCGGCTTGCCAAAGAATCCGGTGTTGTCATCAAAACCGTGACGGATCAGAAATTAGCGCAGATGGCGGAAGGCGGTGTACACCAAGGTGTGATTGCATTCACTTCCTGTGCAAAATATCTGACACTGGAGGAATTATTAGAAATTTCCAGAAAGAAAGATACAAAGCCGTTTTTTATCATCTGTGATGAAATCGAAGATCCGCATAATCTGGGTGCAATCATCCGGACGGCAGAGACTGCCGGAGCGCATGGGATCATCATCCCCAAACGTCGCAGTGCCATGCTCACACCGGTTGTGCATAAGACATCCGCAGGCGCAGCAAGCTGGATGCCTGTTGCCAGAGTTTCCAATCTGGGAGCGGCAATTGACAGATTAAAAAAAGAAAATATCTGGATTTACGGCACGGATATGAACGGAACACTCTACACGGAAACAAGTTTTGACGGTGCAGTAGCACTTGTGATCGGCTCGGAAGGCTTCGGCATCAGCCGATTGATCAAAGAAAAATGTGATTTTCTGGTGAGACTTCCCATGCTTGGCAGAATCACGTCTCTGAATGCGTCCGTTGCCGCCGGAATTTTCATGTATGAAGTTGTCAGACAGAGAATACAGATAGGAGTAAAAAGATCTTGAGTGATTTGAATAATACACAAAATATACAAAATGAAAAACTGGTGTTCCGGAAGCCGCCGGATGCGCCCCAGGGTATGAAATCCAATCAGACCAAAGTTTCTTTTATTGAATCCAAGACCGATGCCATACCCGTCAGAAATAGCCGGAATCCGGAAACTTCGCAGGAGCCGTCCGACAATCACCAATTGGAAGAATCCGGTTCTAAAATCCGCCGTATGAGCGATTCTACCCGTGCCAAAGAAGCAGAAAAAAGCCGGAAGAATCTCCGCAAGGGAAAGAACAGTTATGCGCAGATCAGTTCTGAAAAAAATTATACATACCAGAAAGAACGTCCCGATGGTGATTACAGTGATCATCATGATTCTGATCCTGGACAGAATCCGGATCCCAGAAAGTCCCGGAAACGCAGAAAATTTTCCCGGCAGAATGATGTCACAGCCCTTGCATCCGAAACACTCCACCTGGATCTGAGAGACATTGTCCCGGTTGCCGTGCAGAAGCCGGAGCCTGTTCGTCCTGTGGATGTCAAACCTGCACCAAGAGCGGCACAGACAAGTTTGAATCTGAGCGCATCCAGTCAGGGAACAGCAACCCCGGATGATCTGGATGTCACAATCCGGAAGACACCGGAAGAAGCGGAAAAAGAAAACATCCAACGGCAGAAGACTTCCACCATGATGCAGATGGAAAATGTAGAAGAAATCAAATCCGATATTAAAGAATTAAGAAATGCGATTTTTTTCCGGACAATGGCGCTGATGTTAGTAGCATTAATCAGTGGTTATCTGTCCGTACGGAGCTGTTTTCATCTTCCATGGCTTGACAGTATTCCAGAGAATCTGATTGCCTTGATGCAATTGTTGTTAGGATTGGCAGCAGGATCGGTTTGCATGCCGACGCTTCGGAACGGATTCACAAGACTGATCCAGCTTCGTGCAGATACAGACAGTTTGTCAGCCATTGCATTGGGAGCGTGTCTTCTGGATGCGTTTTTTGGGATTTTCGGTGTGAGTTCGCCATTGATTGCGCATTATTTTATGCCATGCGCCGTGTTGATCCTGATTTTTCACACCATGGGAAAATTACTGATTATTGACAGAGAAGAACGGAATTTAAACGAAATTGATAAATGCTATGAGTATTACGGCTTGCAGATTATCGAGGATGAGCAGAAAGCGGAATCTCTGGCGAGGGGAATTCTGCATGATTTTCCGATTGTGGCAGCCATGCGGAAAACGGATTATCTGAAAGAGTTCAGACGATATACGTATTCGGCAGATATTGCAGACCATTTCTGTCATTATGCCGCACCGGCAATTTTTGTGTTCTCCTTGGTTGCTTCTATTATAATGGCAATCTTCCGGCAGGGTGGTATCAGTTATGCAGTCAGTCTGTTTTCGATGTTTTCTGTTGCCTGTGGCTGTGCCGCCATTACATTTGTGACGAGTCTGCCGTTATTCAAGGCGACAAAGAAATTGACAAAATCCAGAGCGTTATTATTGGGCTATCAAAGTATTGATGATTTTTATGACACAAATTCTCTGATGCTGGATGCCTCGGCAATGTTCCCGGTGGGTTCAATTCAGCTCCAGGGTGTCAAGATGTTTTCTAATGTCAGATCAGATGAAATATTATTAGCGGCGGCAAGTCTGGCACGTTATGCCGGGAGTGCATTCCGTCATATTTTTGATGAAGTCCTGCATGAAAGATCCGGGGATTTTTATCCGGTTGAAAATTATATCTATGAAGATTCTCTGGGATTATGTGGTTGGATTCACAACCAGAGAGTCTTGCTCGGCAACCGGGAGCTGATGATCAGTCACCGGATTGAGGGTGTACCATCCAAAAGCAAAGAATCAGAAATGACAGGCGAAAACAAAGAAGTAATTTATTTATCCATTTCGGGCAATCTGTCTGCGCTGTTCATTGTGGAACTGCATGCGGATAAGATCGTCAGATCCTGGGTGAGACAGGCAATGCGACATAATATGTGCCTGATTCTGCACAGCGTAGATCCGATGATTACATTACAACGGATTTCTTCGCTGTTTGAGATTCCGCAAGATATGGTGAAGATTATTCCGGCTAAAATGCGTAATATCTATTTGACGGAAACAACGCCTTTAAGCAAAATGAGTACATCTCTGGCATGTACAAATGATTTCAGCAACATGGCGCAATTGATTATCGCAACGAAAAGCATCCGTAAATTATGTATGACAGGTGTTTTTGTCCAGGCGGTGACTGTCCTGCTGGGACTTGCATTTGTCCTGATGGAAGCCCTTTTGCATCTGGGAATCAATTCGGGATGGATGATAATTTTGCAGTGCATCACGGTCATTCTGACGTTAGTATGTGTATATCCCAGAAAATTATATTAAATTATTAATTAATTGCGGAGG